>DATAAL010000389.1:0-9973 GCA_036260145.1 Longimicrobiaceae bacterium
CGGACGGCCGCCCCTCGTCGTCGAAGTCCCGGACTGGGGGAAGAAGTCAGGGGAGAGAGGAACTGAGGATCGTGGCAAGTCCCCAGTCCTGCTGCAGCCCCGAGGAGGACGGCGCGCGCACCAGAACGTACACGCGGGTTCCTTCGGAGTTGAAGAAGACGAACTGCCCCTCCGCCGTGTACTGCGTGCTGCTTCCCGGAACCGTGAACTTCGGCAGCGCCACGGCTCCCCTGTAGGCGAGGAACTGCGACTCGAACACCTTGAGGTCGGTCGCCGGAGTGCTCGGGAAGCCCGACCCGAGCCCCAGCACCACGATACGAGCCGCACGCCGGGAGTCGGCCGCCGACTTGAGGATCCCTGCTCCGGTCAGCCTGCCCGCGTAGGTCATGTCCTCCGCTCTCACGGTGGAGGCGCGGAACACGTTGCCGCTGCGGGCGAAGATCCGGGCCCCGTCCTCGGAGAACCACAGGTCTCCACTGAACGCGTAGTCCCCGTGATAGGGCGAGTCGTACATCACCCGGGCAGGGCCGCTGCGGATATCGTACTTCTCGAAGTCCGAAGGCGAGATTCCGTTGTCGGCTCCGTATATGTATTCTCCCGAGGGGTGAAGCTTCGCGAGCGTCCCGGCATAGATCGAGGCGGTCGCGCTCAGGGTCTCCACTCCGGTCGCGAGGTTCAGACTGTGGATCTCCTCCCACTGGTCGGTGCGGGGGAAGACGTAGGCGTAGCCGTTGCTCGCGAGGACGATGTCGATGGCGTCGGTCGTAACCGCGTAGGTGCGTTCGACGGAGCGCGTGGCGAGATTGACCAGCGAAACCAGCCCGTCGTGGCCCACCGCCGCGTACGCCCCATCGGGACGAATCGAGACGGATGACGGAGTCTTGGCGAGCGACACCGAGTGCGTGGTCCCGAGATCCGGGTCCAGGATGTGGAGCTGAGAGGGATTCGCGGAGACGGTGACCAGGAGATCGGTCGAGGTATTGTACTCCGCGTCGACCACGCGGTGGTTGAGGTTCCGGAACCCCGCCCCGGCCGAGGCCGAGCTCACCGTTACCGGGATGGTGAGCGTCCCGTTCGTCTTCGCGTCGGTCCTGAGGACCAGGCTCCCCGTCGTCTCCGCGGGCAACCCGGCGCGATTGACGGTCGCCGTGACCACGACGCTGTCTCCGGCCGGTACGACCCCCGACGACGGGGAGACCGTGATCCAGCTCTGTGCGGGAGCCAAGGACCAGTTGAGCGGTCCCTTGCCACGGTTCGAGAGGGTGAAGCGCTGCTGTGTCACGCCGGAGAGATACTTAAGCTGCGAGCGCGAGAGGACCGGCACCGGGTCTGGGGCGATCGCGACCTGAATCGGAAGCGTGACGTCGCCCGTTTTCGCGTTGCTCTTCACGGTCAGTGTGGTGGATGCTGTTCCAGCCGGTAGCGTGGAGCGATCCACCTTCACCCTGATCGTGGTCGCGCCCCCCGTGGGTAAGAATCCACTGGTCGGCGAGACGCTGGCCCAGGCGTGAGCCGCGCTGACCTGCCAGGTGAGGGTTCCCTTCCCGGAGTTGGTAAGCGCAACGGTCGCGGAGTCCATGCCGTCGGGAATGGAGAGCGCCGCCGGTGACAGGGTCGCGATCGGGTTCGGAGCCACGACGCCCTGGACGTTGATCGATGCGGCGCCACCGGAGGAGATTAGCTCCAGCTTCCCCGTGTAGGTGCCTGGCTCCGTCTTGCTGAAGTCGGCGGAAACGGTGACCTCGACGGGTTTGCCTCTGATGGTACCACTGGACGGCGTGACGGTGACCCAGGAGGGCTTGGTGGTGATCTGCCAGTCGAGCTTGCCGGCCGGCGTAGTGGAGAGGAACACCTTATCTGTGGGCTTCTCCTCCGTGATCTGAACCAGGCTCGGGGAGGCGACGAGCGCGACACCACTGGTGGGCAGACCTCCGTCCTTGCACGCGGAGAGAGCGGCGAGAAGTGCAAGACCCGCAAGGCGTATGCTGTGTGAGGAACGCTTCATGATGAGAAGTGGAGGTTTGAAGTGGTTGGAATTGGAAGCCGAACGATGCGCGACTTCCGCCCGATGCCCGCACGTACCCGGGCTTGACGGCAGATCTGGGTTGGTTGTGAGGAGTGGGAGTTCTTTTTCAGCACGGGTTTGTAGCTCGTAGGGGGGTTCCAGGCCGAAGCGTAAGGCAGACAGGATCAGTCAATCATCAGCACCACACTCGCCATATCATTGCTAGTCGCACCCCCGTTCGCCCGCTCCAGTCGTGTGGCACGGATCACGCCAGGCGCGTGCGCGGACAGGATTTATTCCAAACATTGCACACAAAGCAACTTGGGCTGACAACAACAATGACTGGATTTTCGAGAACGGAAAATCTGGGACAAAAATGGTACAGCGCTGTGGAGGGAGCGCCCCAGAAGGGAGAATCAATCCCGAGGGCGTGATCACACGGCTCCCACACCGGCGGGCATGGAGTGCCGCTTCACCTCACCCCGCGGCCGAGTCAGAGATCCGGAATCTGCCAGTCGATCTCCGGTCTCCCCGCCTCCCGTAGTGCCGCATTGATCTGCGAGAACGGCTTGCTCCCGAAGAACCCGCGCTTGGCCGAGAGCGGCGACGGGTGCACGGACTGGACGATGGTGTGCCGCTCCGTGTCGATCAGCTCGATCTTCTTCCCCGCGGGCGCGCCCCAGAGCACGAAGACGACCTCCTCGTCCTTGTGCCCCACCTTGCGGATGACGGCGTCCGTGAACTTCTCCCACCCTTTCCCCTTGTGGGAGTTGGGCTCGCCGGCGCGCACCGTCAGCACCGTATTCAGCAGCAGCACGCCCTGCTCTGCCCAGGGCACCAGATACCCGTTGTTGGGGATCTTACAGCCCAGGTCGCTCTTCAGCTCCTTGAAGATGTTCTTGAGCGACGGGGGCGGACGCACGCTGGGGCGTACGGAGAAGGCGAGCCCATGCGCCTGGCCGGGGCCGTGGTAGGGGTCCTGCCCCAGGATCACCACGCTGGTCGCCTCATAAGATGTCAGCTCCAGCGCAGTGAATTCCTCGCCATCCGGCGGATAGACGGCGTGATTCCGCCGCTCCTCCTCCACGAACTCGCGCAGCTTCGGGAAATAGGGCTTCTCAAGCTCTTCGCCGACAACGGCCTGCCAGGATGCCGGAAGCGGAAGCTTCATCGTGCTGGTCCGGTGCGGGTGGATGCGCGTGTCCGGCTCGGTGCCGGTGTGTCCCTTGCAGGATGTACCCGACGCAACCCGTATTCCCGGACCTCTATCCTGTGGCTGCCTTCGTCTTCACCCAAACCACGAGCGCAAATGCCCGACCGATCCCAGCAGTCCTCCCAGGTCGATCCGGACGCCTTCGAGCGCGAGCTGACCACCGACCTCGATGACCGGACGCCCGACCGATCGAAGGGGATGCCCCTGCACACACGCATCCTCCTCGGGTTTGCTGTCGGGACGATGGCCGGGCTCACGGCAAACGCTCTCCTGGGCGCGGACGACCCCCGCCTGGCCTGGACCATCGAGAACGTGACGGCGCCGATCGGGCAGCTCTTCCTCCGGCTCCTCCTGATGATGGTGATCCCACTGGTCTTCTCGTCGCTGGTGATCGGCGTGGCAGGGATCGGGGACATCCGCAAGCTGGGCCGGGTAGGGCTGAAGGCGTTCGGGTACACCCTGGTGATCTCCGCGATCTCGGTGGGGATCGGAGTCACCCTGGCGAACACCGTTCGTCCCGGCGAGCGGATCGCTCCCGCCACCGCCGCGGGGCTGGAGGCGCGCTACGGCTCCAGCGCGGCGGAACGGGTGGAGGCGGCACGGGAAGGCGAGGTGGACGGCGACGAGCCTCCGCTCTCGCAGGTGATCGAGACGCTGATCCCCTCCAATCCCATCACCGCCGCGGCGGCCGAGACTCCCAACCTGCTCCACCTGATGTTCTTCGGGCTGGTTCTGGGCGCCGCGGCCACCCTGGTCGCTCCTCCGAGGGTGGCTCCCCTGCTGCGGGTGCTGGAGGCGGTGTACGAAGTCTCCATCAAGGTCATCGGGGGGATCATGCGCTTTCTGGCCCCGGTCGCGGTGGCCTGCCTCCTGTTCAGCAACGTCGGGGGGTTCGGTCTGGACCTGCTGCGGGCGCTGGCCTGGTTCGTGGGGACGGTGCTGCTCGGGCTGGCCCTCCACATGTTCGGCGTGTACTCCCTCTCCATCGCGCTGCTCTCCCGCATCTCCCCGCTGGAGTTCTTCCGCCGGATCAGGACGGTGATGCTGACCGCCTTCTCCACCTCCTCCTCCAATGCCACCCTCCCGACCGCGCTCCGCGTCTCGGAGGAGAACCTCGGGGTGCCGCGGGAGATCAACTCGTTCGTGCTGACCGTGGGCGCCACCGCCAACCAGAACGGGACCGCCCTCTACGAGGGGGTCACGGTCCTCTTCCTGGCACAGCTTGCGGGGGTGGACCTGACCCTCGTCCAGCAGCTCACGGTGGTCTACATGGCGATTCTCGGGGGGATCGGTACGGCGGGCGTGCCCGCGGGCTCCATCCCCTTCATCATCGTGGTCCTCGCCTCCATCGGGGTGAACCCGCAGCTCATCGCCATCATCCTGGGAGTGGACCGCATCCTGGATATGTGCCGCACCACGCTGAACGTGGCGGGGGACATCACCGCCGCCACCTACGTGGCACACTCGGAAGGATACCCTCTGCTGGGGAGGAAGGCGGCCTGAGGCGAGCGGGTTGGGGCAACACAGCCGCCACCAGGAATCCCAGCGGCACCGGCACGACCCCTGGGCGGTCGTGCGAGAAGAGCGCAGTCCGTTAAGAATGTTCACCTGTGAAGGGGCGGACGCGCTCCGGGGTGCCCGGTCGGGGCCGTGGTAAGGGTCTTGGTCCAGGATCACCACGCTGGTCGCCTCATCGTGGAGTCAGCTCTAGCGCCGTGAATCTCCTCCCCGTCGGGCGAATAGTGCGCATGATTCCGCCGCTCCTCCTGATAGAGACACCTGCGCCGCCCCACAAGCGCAGATCAACGCGGCTCCAGCCCAATATTCCTCTCCCATACTACGAAGAACCAAGGTGAACCCAGAGCCTCTTCGTGGCTCTCTACCCTCTCCTATTACTCGGACGATTCGCTCCCTGGGAGAGGCTACTCGGTGGCAAAGATGATCTGCATGCGAAAATCCCCACCCATGACCATCAAACCCTGATGGAGATGCCTCACTCCACCTCCAACAGGAAGCCTGACATGTCGCGCCACAGATTCTCGATGACTCTCGGCAAGGAAGCTCTGAACGTGAAGCTGGTTATGGTTGAGCGAATCGATTGTACTTCAACGATACGACCGACCGGAAGCGGTTGGGTTCTCACCCTACCTCAGCTTGAGGTCGAAGCTGACCAAGATGTGGATGTATTTGCCTTCGTGGAAGGGCTACCCGGAACCCAGTGTGAGATGACCGTAACCATAGACGAGGGTGACGAGGATAGTTTCTCGCGTGAATTCAATCGAAACGGAAATGCGAGCTTTGCCGAACAGATCAAGGTGGAGGCCCAATGAAACCGACTGCGCAGTATCTCCTGATAGCCATCCTGTGCCATGCGGCAGCACTTCACGCCCAAGGTGTGTCCGAAGGAAAGGAAGGCTCATCCAGTATAGGCGTTTTCAACCGGGAGTTCGGAGCCATCCAGATCAACTCGGCGGAGAACTCTGCCGGATTGGAGCTGGGTGGCTATCTCTTCAATCCTCCAAGACTCCATTGGTACAACGCCGAGATCAGTGCTAGGTCCAAGGACGGTATCGCATCCTTGCTTGAAGGTGGAGGTTTGACCCCTGAAACAACCCTGCAGTTGAAGGTCGGAATCAACATAGCAACGTCAGGTGGACCTTCTGCAGATCAAATCGAGGCAGTACGGCGCTGTCAGGATCCGGCTGTTCCGGACAGCAAGCGATGCATAGAAGAGTACGAGTTGTCCAATCCTGTTTCTGGAAAGGCTTTCGGTACGTGGCTCATTTTCGGGCTGGATGCAACTGCTGGAAGCTACAAGTTCCTCCTACGGGACGCCGACGTCGAGGACCAGGTCCAAGAGGAGAAGTTCTTCGGGCCAGAATTGCACGGAGGAATTAACTTCTGGAATGCGAACATCTTGAACAATAGCATCATTGGCGGATTTACACTCGGAATCGCCAGGCACAACAACACAGAGGATCTCGACACACGCGAGTTGGAAGAAGTAGAGACCGTCTCCCGTCCCACTGGGTCTCAGGAGCGCAACACAGTAAAGAAGACCACTGTGTACGAAGGAGACTACGAGGAATTCACTGCCTTCCCCCTACGCGGGGATCTGATTATTAAGCCGCTCCCCCTGAGGAACCTTGGGCTCAACCTCCTCGCGAGAGCCGAGGTGAGTGAAGCAACGAAGCCTGACTTCGAACTCGGGTTGGGAATGCTGGTGCTGAAAGACAACAACGCGCTGACACCTGTCGCGAATATACTCCTGTTCATCGACGAGGAGGTTGCCGAAGCGTCCTTCTGGAATCAACTGAAGCTCAGGTTGGTGCTAAACGTCGGCGTCCCAACGATTAGGTGACCGCAGACTGAACGTCACACCGCCCCCACCCCCGTGTTGGCGCGCACGTTCAGCTCCGAGTACGCCGCCTCCGCCGCCGGGTCGCGGGTGAGCAGCGACCCCAGCACCGCCGCCAGGAACCCCAGCGGCACCGACACGATCGCCGGGTTGTCCAGCGGGAACACCGGCGCCGCCTGGATCAGATGCCGGGCGGCGGCGGTGGGCGGGTCGATCCCCATCACCGCGGGGCTCAGGACGATCAGCACCACCGAGGAAAGGAGCCCCACCAGCATCCCCACCACCATCCCCACCGTGTTGAAGCGCCGCCAGTAGAGCGTCAGCACGATGGCCGGGACGTTGGCGCTGGCCGCCACCGCGAAGGCCAGCCCCACCAGGAACGCCACGTTCAGCGACCGGAGCGCGATCGCCAGCACGATGGACAGGATCCCGATCACCCCCGCGGCGATCCGGGCCACCATCACCTGCTCCCGCTCGTCCTCCTTCCCCCCCTTCACCACGTTGAACCAGATATCGTGCGCGAAGGCCGAGGAGGAGGCGATGGTCAGCCCCGCCACCACCGCCAGGATGGTCGCGAAGGCGATGGCCGCCACGAAGGAGAGGAACACCTCTCCCCCCAGCTCCTGCGCCAGGAGCGGCGCCGCCAGGTTCTGGTTGGGCACCAGCGCGCCGTCCTTCATCACCCCGATGTTCTCCTTCCCCACCAGCGTCGCCGCGCCGAACCCCAGGAAGGTGGTCATGATGTAAAAGGCGCCGATCAGGATCATCGCCCACACCACCGACACCCGCGCCTGCTGCGCCGAGGGGACGGTGTAGAAGCGCACCAGGATGTGCGGGAGCCCCGCCGTCCCGAAGATCAGCGCCACCCCCAGCGAGATCAGCGAGAGCGGCCCCCACTGCCCGTGGTAGTACAGCCCCGGCTGCGTGTAGTCGCGGACCACGGGCGCCGAGCCGTCCGGGCACACCCCCGCCTTCGGCGTCCCCGCCTCGCAGAAGCTCCCCGTCACCCCCGCCACCGCGTCGAAGAACGTCCCGAAGGAGAAGCCGAAGCGGGCCATCACCATCACCGAGAGCAGGATGGTCCCGCCCATCAGCAGCACCGCCTTGACGATCTGCACCCAGGTGGTGGCCAGCATCCCCCCGAAGATCACGTAGATCAGCATCAGCACGCCCACCATGACGATGGCGGTGTTGAAGCCGATCTGCGGGATCAGGAGGGAGACCAGCGACCCCGCCCCCACCATCTGCGCGATCATGTAGAAGAGGCTGACCGTCAGCGTGGAGAGCGCCGCCACGGTGCGCACCGAGCGGGAGCGCAGCCGGAACGCCAGCACGTCGGCCATGGTGAACTTCCCGGTGTTGCGCAGCGGCTCGGCCACCAGGAGGAGCACCGTCAGGTACGCCACCAGCCACCCCACCGAGTACATGAAGCCGTCGTAGCCGTAGAAGGCGATCAGCCCCGCGATCCCCAGGAACGACGCCGCCGACATGTAGTCGCCCGCCACCGCCCACCCGTTCTGGAACCCGGTGATGCTGCGCCCGGCGCTGTAGAACTCCGCCGTGGTCTGGGTGCGCTTCGACGCCCAGTAGGTGATCCCCAGGGTGATGGCGATGAAGACCAGGAACATCACGAGCGAGGTGTTCATCGCGCACCTCCCCGGACCTGGGCCGCGATCCGCTCCGCCTGCGCGTCGAACCCGCGGGCGCGCCGCACGTACAGCCACATGAGGATCCACGCCATGAAGAACTGCGACAGGGCGAAGAGGTAGGCCACGTTCACCTCGCCGAAGACATCGCGCCCCATGGCCTCCGGGAAGTAGCCGACGAGCACCGGGAGGGCGAAGTAGTAGACGATGAAGAAGACCGTCGCGGGGAGGAGGAAGCTCCGTTTGGCCCGCACCAGCGCGCGGAACTCGGGATCGGCCTCCACCCGGGCCCAGTCGTCGCCGGGGGAGACGGGATCGGGGGCGCGGCCGCGGATCTCTTCACCAGCCATGCGGGGTCCTCCTGTGGGAAGGGGCGGGGCTCCGCGACGGGGAACGGATGGGACGGAGCCTGCGGCACGCTACAGGCCCCCGCCCGGTTCGGCAAGCCCCGGCGGGGAGCCTTGCGCCTCACCCTCCGATGGCCCACCCTTAGGCGCCCGCGGACGGAACCGAGAAGAACGCTGCCGAGGAAGCGGAGGAATGGAGGGAGGGAGCCGACGGCTCAGGCTGGGGCATATCGTCTACAGCAACTGCTTCCCCGTGCACGCGGGGCTCATCGACCGGGGGGCACCCGACTGGCTGGAGATCGAGGAGGGGATCCCCTCGCACCTTAACGACCTGCTCGACCGGGGCATGATCGACGTGGCCCCGTGCTCCAGCATCGAGTACGCGCGCCACGCCGAGCGCTACCGCATCTTCCCCGACCTGGTGATCGGGTCGCGCGGTCCGGTGCGGAGCATCCTCTTCCTCACCGACCGGCCCCCGGCGGAGCTGGACGGGGAGACGGTGGCGCTGCCGACCGCCTCGGCCACCTCGGTGGTCCTCCTCAAGGTCCTCCTCCGCGTGCGCTGGGGCGTGTCGCCGCGGTTCGCCTGGTTCGACCAGGCGCGCGAGGACCCCTTCGCCGCGGGCGCGGCGAGCGCCCTCTTCATCGGCGACGTGGCGCTGCGGGCGGAGCTGCACCCCACCCTCCCCTTCCGCTTCGACCTGGGCGCGGAGTGGTGGGACCAGACCGGCCTCCCCTTCGCCTTCGCCGTGTGGCAGGCCGGGGGCGGGAGCGACGCCGACCTGCGCCGCCTGCACGCGGCCCTGGTGGAGTCGCGCGTCTACGGCACCCGGCACCGCGCGGAGCTGGCCTGCCGCTACGCCGCGCACTTCGGCTTCCCCGCCGGGATGCTGGACGATTACTGGCGCGGCCTCTCCTACGAGCTGGACGCGCCGATGATCGAGGGGCTGAGCACCTTCTACCGCCTGGCCGCCGAGGCCGGAGAGATCGCGGCGGCCCCGCCGCTGCGCTGGCTGGAGTAGTATCGTGCGTCCCCCAACCCCCTGCTCATCCTGTTCGAGTGGTTCAACGCCGAGTACGAGCGTTCGCTCACCCCGAACTCCAGCGTCGGGCGCGGACGCCTTCTGACGCTACTACCCATGGGGGAGACCGATGGAGGGAACGGAAGTATGTCATTGACGTAACACCACTCCGCACCTATCCGGTTAAAAAATCTGGCCCCCGGAAGCGGAACGCACTACACTGGAGGTAGCGAGTCTCGGAGCGGGCGGTGCCCCCCTGTAGGCCCTATGTTCGACCCGGCTGTAAGTGCCTGCTGAAGATGTACGGCGGCAGGATTCGATGGCGCGCCGCCTCGCAGTGTTGGCGGGCGACAGTTTCAGCTACGGTCCGGTTTTCTTTACCC
>DATAAL010000390.1:0-2606 GCA_036260145.1 Longimicrobiaceae bacterium
GGTGGCGCAGGGGCGGCTGCTCTTCGGGCTGCTGCAGCGCACGGGCGACGCGCGCTACCGCCGCGCGGCGGAGCTGCTGCGCCAACAGCTGCGCACGCACCCGCGCACGCCCGAGGGCGGCTTCTGGCACAAGCAGATCTACCCGCAGCAGATGTGGCTGGACGGGCTGTACATGGGCCAGCCCTTCTTCGCCCAGTACGCCCGGACCTTCAACGAGCCGGCGGCGTTCGACGACATCGCCCGCCAGTTCCTCCTGGTGGCGCGGCACACCCGCGACCCGCGCACCGGGCTGATGTACCACGCCTGGGACGCGGCGAAGGCGCAGCCCTGGGCCGACACCGCCACCGGACTCTCCGCCAACTTCTGGGGACGCGCGATGGGGTGGTACGTGATGGGGGTGGTGGAGACGCTCGACCACTTCCCCGCCGACCACCCGGACCGCGAAGCCATCATCCGGACGCTGCGCGACGCGGCGGAGGGGATCGCCCGGGTGCAGGACCCGGTGACCGGGCTCTGGTGGGACGTCCTGGACCAGCCCAACCGCGCCGGCAACTACCTGGAGGGGAGCGCATCCAGCATGTTCGTGTACGCGCTCGCCAGGGGGGCGCGGCTCGGCTACCTCGACGCGCGCTACCGCCAGGTGGCGGAGCGCGGCTTCGACGGGCTCCTCGCCAACCTGGTGCGCGAGAACCCCGACGGCACCGTATCGCTGGTCAACGTGGTGCAGGTCTCCGGCCTCGGCGGCGCCCCGCGCCGCGACGGCTCGTACCGCGACGGCTCGTACGCCTACTACGTCAGCGAGCCGGTAGTCACCGACGACTACAAAGGGGTGGGGCCGCTCATCCTCGCCGCACTGGAGCTGGGGCGGTGACGCCGCCCGCCCTGGACCGGTTCTCCCTGGCGGGGAAGCGGGCGCTGGTCACCGGGGCCAGCCGCGGCCTGGGCCAGGCGGTGGCGGTGGGGCTCGCGGAGGCCGGCGCGGACGTGGTGTGCGCCAGCACCCGCCGCGCCGGGACGGACGAGACCGTGGCGTACGTACACGCCGTGGGGCGCGAGGCGTGGCAGGTGGAGGCCGACCTCTCGGACCGCGAGGCCGTCCTGGCCATGGCCGACGAGGCCGAGCGCCTGGCCGGCCCCATCGACATCCTGGTGAACAACGCGGGGACCATCCGGCGGCACCCTGCGGCCGAGCACCCGCTGGAGGAGTGGGACCTGGTCCTCCGCACCAACCTGGACTCCGTCTTCCTCCTCTCGCAGCGGCTGGGGCGGAAGATGGTGGAACGCGGCGCCGGGAAGATCGTCAACGTCGCCTCGCTCCTCTCCTTCCAGGGTGGGATCACCGTCCCCGCCTACACGGCCAGCAAGCACGCCGTGGCCGGGCTCACCAGGGCGCTCGCCAACGAGTGGGCGCGCCACAACGTGCAGGTGAACGCCGTGGCGCCCGGGTACATGCGCACCGACAACACGCAGGCGCTGCGCGAAGATCCCGTGCGCTCTGAGCAGATCCTGGCCCGCATCCCCGCCGGGCGCTGGGGGGAGGCGGAGGACCTGGCCGGAGCCGTGGTGTTCCTGGCCTCCCCCGCGAGCGACTACGTAAACGGACACGTGCTCGTGGTGGACGGCGGCTGGATGGCCCGCTGACCCGCCGTCCGCACCGACGACGGAATACGACAGAAACGGAGGACGGATGCACTACCTTCCCAGCCCCGAGCAGACCCGGCGCCTGACGACCGAGGAGCTGCGGGGGAGCTTCCTGGTGCCGGGGCTGTTCCAGCCCGGGCGGGCGAGACTGCGTTTCGTGGACCTTGACCGCGTGGTGCTCGGGGGCGTGGTCCCCGGAGACGAGGCGGTCCGGCTCGACGCGCCTCCGGAGATGGCCGCCGGCTTCTTCCTCGAGCGGCGCGAGCTGGGGGTCCTCAACATCGGCGGGCCGGGCCGGGTGACGGCGGACGGGACGGAGTACCCCATGGCGAACCGGGACGGCCTGTACCTGGGGCGCGGGACCCGCGAGGTCGCCTTCCGGAGCGACGACCCGTCTGCACCGGCGCGCTTCTACCTGGTGAGCTACCCCGCCCACGCGGTGTTCCCCACGGCGCACGTGGTGCACGGCGACGCCGACGCCACGGAGCTGGGGTCGGCGGCCGGCGCCAACCACCGGATCCTCCGCAAGTACTTCCACCCGGACGGGGTCCGCACCGCGCAGCTCGTCATGGGGATCACCGAACTGCAGGAAGGGAGCGTCTGGAACACCATGCCGGCGCACACCCACGCGCGGCGCACCGAGGTGTACCTGTACTTCGACCTCCCCGAGGACGCGGTGGTTTTCCACATGCTGGGCCAGCCGACCGAGACGCGGCACCTGGTGGTGCGGGACTGCGAGGTGGCGCTCTCGCCAGGGTGGTCCATCCACTCCGGGTGCGGGACGCGGAGCTACACCTTCTGCTGGGCGATGGGCGGCGAGAACCAGGTGTTCGCCGACATGCAGGGGGTGGCGATGCAGGACCTTCGCTGAACGACGACTATGGTTGAACTGAGGGATTTGGGCGTGCCCCCCGCTGACTGCCGTGGGGTCTCGCCCCTTCGGGCCGTCATCCCTCACGTTTACC
>DATAAL010000391.1:0-3439 GCA_036260145.1 Longimicrobiaceae bacterium
TTCAACACCTCCGCGTAGATCTGCCCCAGGATCTCCTCGGCCGGCGTACGCGGCGCCACGTACCCTTCCCCGGACATCCATTCCGGCGCGGGGAGCGCCCGCCGGTCCAGCTTCCCGCTCGGCGTGAGCGGAAACTCCTCCAGCACCACGATCGCCGCCGGCACCATGTACTCGGGCAACCGCTCCTGCAGGTGGGCGCGCAACGCCGGGACCGACACCTCCCCGTCCTGCACGACGTACCCCACGAGGCGCCTGTCCCCGGGCGCGTCCTCCCGCACCACCACGGCCGCCTCGCGCACGCCTGCGTGCTGCAGCAGCGCGGCCTCCACCTCTCCCGGCTCGACCCGGTAGCCGCGCACCTTGACCTGCTGGTCCACTCGGCCCGTGTAGTCCAGTGCCCCGCCCGTCCCCCGGCGCACCCGGTCGCCGGTCCGGTACATCCGGGCCCCCGGCTCCGCCGAGAACGGGTCCGGGAGGAACCTCTCCGCCGTCAGATCGGGGCGTCCCAGGTACCCCCGCGCCAGGCACGCTCCCCCCAGGTACAGCTCCCCCGGGGCCCCGGTCGGAACGGGCCGGAGGTGCGTGTCCAGCACGTGGCAGCGCGAATTCGCGATCGGCCCCCCGATGCTCGGCAGGAGCGACCACTCCCCGGCTGCGCCTCCCAGCAGGTGGGAGGTCACGACGTGCGTCTCGGAGGGTCCGTACTGGTTGTACAGCGACACTCCCGGCGCGCCGCACCACTCGCGGATCGCCGCGGTGGTGCGCAACTGCTCCCCGGCCGTCACGATTTCCCGCAGGGCGGAGGGAACCGGGCCGGCGGTCGTCGCCTCCTCCGCCAGGTGCTGCAGCGCCACGTAGGGCAGGAACAGCCGCTCGACTCCCTCCCGCTCCATCAGCCGCAGCACCGCCGCCGGTTCCCGCCGGACCTCCTCGTCCACCACGACCAGCCTCCCTCCCGTGGCCCAGCAGGAGAAGATCTCCTGGAAGGAGACGTCGAAGCTGATGGTGGTGAACTGGAGGGTCACCGCCGCTCCCGGCCGCCGCCAGTCCCGCTCCTGCCAGCCGAGCAGGTTCACCAGCGGCCCGTGCGGCATCGCCACGCCCTTGGGCTTCCCCGTGGAGCCGGAGGTGTAGATGACGTACGCCAGGTTCTCCGGATCGACCCGCACCGCGGACGGTGTCGCGCTCCGGCGGCCGATCTCCTCCCGGTCCGCGTCGAGCCGCACCACCGGCGCCCGGCCGGTCGGGAGCCGCTCCGCCACCTCCACCTGTGTCAGCAGCACCTTCGCGCCCGAGTCCTCCAGCATGTACGCCAGGCGATCGGCCGGGTACGCCGGGTCCAGCGGGACGTAGGCGCCCCCGGCCTTCAGCGTCCCCAGCACGGCGACCAGCAGCTCTACCGAGCGCGGCAGACAGAGCCCCACCCGCACGTCGGGTCCGACGCCGTGCCCGCGGAGATGGTGCGCCAGCCGGTTGGCGCGCTCTTCCAGCTCCGCGTATGTGAGTGACAGGCTGCCACAGGTCAGCGCGGCGGCATCCGGGGTGCGCCGCGCCTGGTGCTCGAACAGCTCGTGCACGCAGCCGGACGGGAGCGCCGCGGCCGTGGCGTTCCACTCCTGGAGCTGGCACCGCTCCGCCTCCGGGAGCAGATCGATCTCGCCGATGCGCCGCTGCGGTGCCTGCGCCATCCCTTCCAGCAGAGACTCCAGGCTCCCCAGGAGCCGCTCGATCGTGGACCTGTCGAACAGGTCGGCGCGATAGCTGAGCGTTCCGCCCAGCTCCCTTCCGCCATCCCCCACGGCGAGCATCAGGTCGAACTTCGCCGTGGCGGTCCCCTCCTCCAGTGGCTCCACGCTCAGCCCCGGGAGCCGGAGCCGGTCCTCTTCGGCTGCGTCCAGCCGGGTCAGCGTGAACGCCACCTGGAAGAGCGGCGCGTGCTCCAGGCTGCGCTCCACGTCCAGCTCCTCCACCAGGCGCTCGAAGGGGAGCTCCTGGTGCGCGTACGCCTGCAGCGCGACCTCCCGGATCTGCCGCACCACCCCGCCCACCGTCGGGTCGCCCGAGAGATCGGCGCGGAGAACCAGTGTGTTCAGGAAGAAGCCGATCAGCTGCTCCAGTTCCACCCGGGTGCGCCCGGACACCGGGGTACCCACCAGCACGTCCTCCTGCCCCGAGTACCTGGACAGCAGCGCCTGCCACCCCGTCAGGAGGGTCATGAAGAGCGTCGCTCCCTCGGCCCGGGCCAGCGCGCGGAGCGCCTCCGACGTTCGCGGGGACAGGGTGAAGGGAACGCTCGCGCCGCGAGCGGTCGCCGCCGCCCGGCGCGGCCGGTCGAGGGGGAGCTCCAGGAGAGCGGGGGCGCCGTCCAGCCGCTCCCGCCAGTGGGCCAACTCCGCTTCGAGCACCGGCCCGGAGAGACGCTCCCGCTGCCAGACCGCGTAGTCGGCGTACTGCACTGGCAGCTCCGGCAGGCGCGGCTCCTCCCCGCGCACGCAGGCCGAGTATAGGGCCGAGACCTCCCGCGCCATCACCTTCAGGGACCAGTCGTCGCTGACGATGTGGTGCAGGGTGAAGAGCAAGACGTGGTGCGACTCGGCCAGCCGGACCAGCGTGCCCCGCAGCAGCGGCCCCCGCGCGAGATCGAAGGGACGCGGCGCCTCCGCCCGCGCCAGCCGCTCCGCCTCCCGCTCCCGCGCGCCTTCGTCCAGCCCCCGCAGGTCCACCAGCGGCAGGAGCAGGGAAGCGGGCTCCAGGATCACCTGCACGGGCTCTCCCCCGTCCTCCCGGAACACCGTCCGGAGCACCTCGTGCCGGCTCACCAGCGCGTCCAGGCTCCGGCGCAGCGCCGCCACGTCCAGCCGTCCCCGCAGCCGCACCAGCATCGGGACGTTGTATGTGGGACCGCCCCCTTCGAGGCGGTCGATGAACCAGAGCCGCTGCTGGGCGAAGGAGAGCGGCAGCGCCCCCTCCCGCGGAACCCACTCGATCGCACCCGCCGTACCGGTCTCAACCCCACCCCGCAGCGTCTCGATCCGCCCTGCCAGCTCCGCTACCGTCGGTGCCTCGAACAGCACCCGCACGGGCACCTCCACCCCGAACGCCCGCCGGACCCGCGATACGATCTGCGTCGCCAGCAGGCTGTGCCCCCCCAGCTCGAAGAAGCTCTCCTCCACACCCACCCGCTCCACCCCCAGCACCTCCGCCCAGATCCCCACCAGCATCTCTTCCACGGCGGTGCACGGCGCGACCCGTCCGGCGCTCTCGCCACCCCATACCGGAGCGGGCAGGGCGCGGCGGTCCACCTTCCCGTGCGCCGTCAGTGGCATCGCCTCCAGCACCACGACCGCCGCCGGCACCATGTGCTCCGGCAGCCGCTCCTTCAGCCACTCTCGAACCTCCCTCCCCCGCACCTCCCCCACCACGTACCCCACCAGCCGCG
>DATAAL010000392.1:0-3303 GCA_036260145.1 Longimicrobiaceae bacterium
CCTGGGCTTCACCTGGGCTCCCTCTTCAGCATCGCCATGCGCCGAGACCGGGCGCGGGAGCTCGGTGCTGACGTACGGTTCGCCGCGGAGCTGATGTCGTTCGAGCAGGACGACACCGGGGTCACCGCGGTGCTCCGGGATCGGAGTACCGGTACGGAGCGCACGCTGCGGTCCGACTACCTTATAGCCGCCGACGGGTGGAACAGTCCCATACGGCGCCATCTTGGCGTCGAAGTCGACGGCCCCGGCGTCCTGTACCATACGATCACGGCCATGGTCGAGGCGGACCTGAGCCCTGCGCTGCGCGGTCGTCGGGTAGATATAGCGTACCTCCAGCGCCCACAGCCCTACACAGTCCTCATGGCTCACGACGCCGTGGGGCAACACTGGGTCTTCGCTACCGGCTACGATCCCGGGCACGAGTCGATCGAAGACTACACCGCAGAGCGGGTCGCCGGGATGGTTCGTGCAGCGGCAGGCCTGCCAGATGTGGAGGTCAGGCTGCGGCCCCAGATCCCCGGTACCGACTTCAAGGTGCTGGGGTTCAGCATCGGCGCCCAGCTCGCGCGCCACTACCGTGTCGGAAGGGTGTTCCTCGCCGGAGACGCGGCCCGCATCAACCCGCCGACCGGTGGGCTGGGCGGCAACACCGGGATCCAGGACGCCCACAACTTAGGGTGGAAGCTCGCAGCGGTCCTCCACGGCCAGGCCGGTCCCGCGCTGCTCGACACCTATCACGAGGAGCGACACCCGACAGGATCGCTCACCATGCAGCAGGCCTTTGCCAGGTTCGGCTCCCGCATGGGTCCTGGCGCCGAGGTGCCGCACATCGACTATGGGGCGGTGACGATGGGGTACCAGTACCGCTCGTCGGCAGTACTCGGCGCGTCGGAGGACATCTCGCCGTTGCTTCCGGGGCAGCTGGCCGGACAGCCAGGTACGCGGGCGCCGCACGTAGCGGTTACCCTGGGTGGCCGGGAGCTCTCCACCATCGACCTCTACGGACGGCGTTTCGTACTGCTCGCCGGGCCAGGCGGGGCGGCGTGGATCTCGGCAGCGGAGCGCTTCCGGAGGCGGCTCGGGATACCACTAGATGCATATAGTTTCGGGGTGGAGCTGGCGGAAACTGGGGGCGCCGCCGCACACGGAATCGGGGCTGACGGTGCGCTGCTGGTGCGCCCGGACGGGTTCGTAGGCTGGCGAACCGGAACCGCCGACGAAGATCCCGAACGCACGCTCGAACGTGTGCTATTCCACCTGCTGTGCCGGGTGCCCGGCGCGTCGCGAGAAGTCGCTTGAAAGAACGGGTTTGGCGGGCGGCGCCAAACCGACGCACCGCCCGCCGAGTACCGGCTTCTAAAATCCGAGAGGTCTGTGGAAAGCGAGCGCCACATGAGCAGTAACCCCTAAGACTACTCAGTCTGGGCAACTACCTCGAAAGGAGCACAAGAATGTACGACAAGACCACAACGAATTCCGCCGACGAGGCGGCAGTACGGGGACTGTACCAGCAATTGGTGGATGGTTGGAACCAGGGCAGCGGTGCTGATTTCGCCGCCGCATTCGCGGAGGACGGAGATCTCGTCGCGTTCGACGGCACACACTTCAAGGGGCGACAGCAGATCGCACAGTTCCACCAGGAACTCTTCGACAGGTGGATGAACGGGACACGGCTCGTGGGACACGTCGAGGAGGTGCGGTTCTTGAGCCCCGACGTGGCAGTGATGCACGCGGTCGGTGGCACCATGATGCGTGGAAAGACCGAGCCGTCGCCTGAGCGCGACTCGATCCAAACCCTCGTCGCTACGCGCCGCGATGGTGAATGGCGCCTTGCTGCGTTTCAGAACACGCGGGTCCGGCCGGTTGGCCGTGGCACGACGACGTTCCTGATCTGGGCGCTCACGGACTGGCTGTGGAAGGTTCTGTCACCCAGGAGAGAGAGAAGCGCGTATGAGCGGCACGACCGGAAAGATTGAAGGCCCTGATCGTCGGCTTTGAGATTGCAGGCCCGATCCTCGGCATGTTCCTCGAGCGAGTCGGGATCAGGGCAAAGGCCGCATCTCGCCCCAGGAGCGCCCGTGCTTGATCTCTACCTCCAGCGGAACCGAGAGCTCCACCGCGCCTTCCATTTCCTGCACTACCAGTTCGGCTACTTCGGAGAGCTCTACTTCTGGAACCTCGAGGAGTAGCTCGTCGTGCACCTGCACGAGCATGCGCGACCTCATGCCCCGCTCGCGCAGCCGCGCGTGCACCCCGATCATGGCCAGCTTGATGATCTCCGCGACCATGCCCTGGTTCGGCATGTTCTCCGCGGCGCGGCGCGCCGCCTCGCGGCGTTGTCTGTTCCTGGAGTGCAGTTCCGGCATGTACCGTCGCCTACCTAGAGGAGTCTCCACGTACCCCTTCTCCTCGGCCTCGCGCAGCGTCCTCTCGAAATAGTCGCGCACCGCGGGGTACTGCTCCCTGTGACGCCTGACGAACTCCGTAGCTTCCTTGCGGTCGATGCCAGCCTCCAGCGCGAGCCTGTAGCCCGTCATCCCGTAGATGACACCGTAGTTGAGCATCTTGCCGATGCGGCGCATCCCGGCGGTGACCTCCTCCGGCGGTACGCCGTAGAGCCGCGCGGCGGTCAGGGCGTGGACGTCCTCCCCGCCGGCAAACGCCTCGACCAGCGCGGGCTCCCCGGTGATGTGCGCCAGCACGCGGAGCTCTATCTGGGAGTAGTCGCCGCTCAGTAAAACGGCAGGACCCGGCACTATGGATCCCGAGGCGTCCGCGACGAATGCCTTCCGGATCTCCCTGCCAAGCTCGGTGCGCACTGGGATGTTCTGGAGGTTGGGATTGCTGGAGGTTAATCGGCCGCTGGTTGCCGAGACCTGGCTGAAGCTCGTGTGGACGCGACCAGTCTCCGGGTTGACGAGCCTCGGCAGCGCGTCGGCGTAGGCGTCCTTGAGCCTGCTGAGCCTGCGGTGCTCCAGTACGCTCCCGATGATCGGGTGCTGGCCGGCAAGCGCCTCGAGCGCGAGCGCGTCTGTCGAGTAGCGTCCCGATGAGGTCTTCCTGCTCCCCTCGAGGCCAAGGTCCTCGTACAGGATCTCGCCGAGCTGCCGCGGTGATCTGGGATTGACCGGGCGTCCCGCAACCTCCTCCATCTCTGTCTCGAGTTCGCGCAGCCTCACCTCCAGGTGGCGCGACAACTCCTCTAGCGCAGCGCTGTCGATCGAGATGCCCGCGAGCTCGAGGCAGAGATGGAGGAGATGGCGGAACGCCCGGTCAACCCCAGATCACCGCGGCAGCTCGCCG
>DATAAL010000393.1:0-2093 GCA_036260145.1 Longimicrobiaceae bacterium
ACCGGGGCTTCGCCGCGGGCCGCGCGCAGGGCGCGATCGCCAGCCGGTGAACACCGGGAGGTTCCTGGGGATGATTCGCCCCCGGCGCACCGGACGCGCCGGGGGCGTCTTCGGTGTGCCAGGCATGTCCTGACTCTGGGGTGAGAGTCCCCGAAGGACCGTAGCAGCCGGAACCGATAGCCGAAGGCAAGGGTGCCCGTCGCGAGGCGGGATCTGAAGGAAGCCGTAGGCGAAGCGCGGACCCGACGAACAGGAAGCGGATGAGGCCGATTGCGCTTGGGTGACCCGGCCGAATACGGGAAAGCCCGATAGCTGCTCAGAGGCGCGTGGGTAGATCCGACGGGAGTCGCGTGAAAGAGTCAGGACTTACCCTGGGAGGCCTGTGTCGCTGTCCCGAAGCGGACTACCACGTCAGCAATGGCGTGGGAGGGCGGCGCAGGAGTCAGCAGAGGCCGTAGTACCGGGCGGGACTGCCGGGAAGGGCCGAACTTCTCGAGTGCAGGGAGATCAACAGACCGGACGACTCGGATGGGCGTGGAGCAGCAGCAAGGCATGGAAGATCAGCTTTCCCTGTTCGCAGGGGAGGTGGCGTCCGTGCGCTCCTTCGCAGGCGGAAAGGCCGGAAGCCGATCTGCGGCGGCAGGAGAGCGGCAAGCGTCCGCGGCGTCGGAGGGGAATCGAGCCCTGGCGACGGAAGCCTTGATGGAGAGGGTGTGCGAGCGTGAGAACCTGAACCGGGCCTACAAGAAGGTGAAGGCGAACCGGGGAGCGCCGGGCGTCGACGGAATGACGGTCGACGAACTGGGTCCCTGGCTCAAGGCCCACCGGGAGGAAGTGATTCGAGGTCTGCTGGAGGGAAGCTACCAGCCCCAGGCGGTTCGAGGGATCGAGATCCCGAAACCTGGCGGTGGGATGCGGCAGTTGGGCATCCCGACGGTGGTGGACCGGTGGGTCCAGCAGGCCATCCTCCAGGTACTGAACCCGCTGCTCGACCCCACCTTTTCGGAGTCCAGCTACGGATTCCGGCCCGGCCGTAGCGCCCACCAGGCACTGCGGAAGGCGCAGGAGTACGTGGCCGAGGGGCGCGTCATCGTCGTAGACCTCGACCTGGAGAAGTTCTTCGACCGGGTCGACCACGACGTGCTGATGAGCCGCCTCGCACGACGCGTCGAAGACAAGCGGCTGCTGCGGATCGTCCGGCGCTTCCTGGAAGCAGGAATGCTGAAGCACGGTGCGTTTGTCGAGCGTGAAGAGGGTACTCCGCAGGGTGGACCGCTGTCCCCCTTGCTGGGCAACCTGCTGCTGGACGAGCTGGACCAGGAGCTGGAGCGGCGGGGCCACCGTTTCTGCCGGTACGCGGACGACTGCAACATCTACGTGCAGTCGCACGCGGCGGGCGAGCGGGTGATGGCCTCCGTCACGCGCTTCCTCGAGAAGCGGCTCCGGCTGCGCGTGAACGCGGCCAAGAGCGCGGTGGCGCACGTGAGCGAACGCAAGTTCCTCGGCCACCGTCTGCTCGCGGGCGGCAGGCTCGGCATTGCGCCGCAGAGCCTGGAGCGCGCCAAGGATCGGATCCGGGAGATCACGCGCCGCAAGCGGGGCGTGAGCATCGACCAGATGATCTCGGAGCTGAACTCGTTTCTGACGGGATGGGTGACGTACTTTCGCTATGCCAGCGCGAAAACTCACCTGCAACGGCTGGACGAGTGGACACGGAAGAAGGTGCGCTGCGCAAGACTCAAGCAGCGCAAGCGGGGCCGGCCGATGACCCGCTTCCTCGTGAGCCTCGGCGTGCCCAAGCGGCGTGCTCGGAGCCTGGGCGGAAGCGGACGCGGCTGGTGGCGACTCGCGGGTAGCCCTCAAGCTGCCGAAGCGATGGACCTCCAGTGGTTTGAGAAACTCGGGCTCGTCAGCGTCACCGCGAGGTATCTGAAGCTACAACACTGAGGAGAATCGCCGGATACGGACCCGTACGTCCGGTGGTGTGGGGGGACGGGGGGCGCGAGCCCCCCTCCCACCCGATTGGCTGCCGGCCGAGCCTCGGCTCCGGCGGAGCGCGTCACTGCGCCCCGGGGTCGAAGAGCCGGTTCAGC
>DATAAL010000394.1:0-1884 GCA_036260145.1 Longimicrobiaceae bacterium
GGGTCGTCGGTTTGAGGCGGGTGGCGGCTTCGCTTATACGCACTCAGATGCTCATGCGCCCTGACGGCATCACCTGAATCACGATACGCGAGTGCGAGGGCTGCCGCCAGGGGGGCCAGGGGGAGGAGGCGGAGCGTGGAGCTCATCTCAGGGCAGCTTCGCCCGGCCCAGGGTGTTGGTGTCGGTCCCGAACCAGATCTCCCGGGTGGGCGCGTGGTAGACCATGTGGCGCACCGCGCCGCCCCCGCTGGGGATCTCCGCGGTGCCGAAGAAGCGCTCCGTCCTCGGGTCGAACCCGACCAGCCGGTTGGGCCGGGAGCCCGTCTCCACGAACCAGATGCGGTCCCGGTCGTCCACGGCCATGGCGTAGGGCCGGCTGGTGGCGCCTCCCGGCATCGCCCACTCGCGGACCTGGCGGGTCGCCGGATCGAGCCGCCCCAGGAAGCCCCCGGCGTAGTCCACGTACCAGATCCCCCCGTCCGAGGTCAGGCCGATCCGCCGGGTGCGGGCGGCGGCGCGGGGGAGCGTGATCTCCTCCAGCCGCAGCGTCGCCGGGTCCACCGTGGCGATCTTGTTGCTCCCGAACTCGTTGAACCAGGGGCGCCCCCGGGAGTCCACCACGATCCCGTACGGCCGGGCACGCTCCGTGGGGACACGGACCAGGTCCACCTTCCCGGACGCGGTGGCGAGCCTCCCGATGTAGTTCCCGCCCTGCACGGTGAACCAGATGTTGCCCCTGCCGTCGAAGACCAGGGTGTGGGGGTCGCGCGCGGCCGAGTCGGGCATCGGGTAGCGGGTGATCCGTCCGGTCCGGGGGTCCAGCTTCCCGATGTGCGCGTTGAGGTTCCCCGCGTACCAGACGTTCCCCTGCCGGTCCACGATCAGGTTGTGCGGCCCCGTCCCGTTCTCCAGGTCGAAGCGCCGGAACTGCGAGGTGCGCGGGTCGAAGACCGCCGCGTAGTGCGACCGCTGCCCCACGAACCAGATCCGCCCGTCCGGGGCCACGTACGGGTCGCGCGGGCGGCTCTCCTCCCAGGGGACGGGCCACTCCTGGATCTGGGCGTTCTGCGCCTGCGCCAGCGTGGGGGCGCCGAGCACGGCAGCGGCAAGCAGGGTGGGGATTGCGAGATGCCTCATCGCTCCCTCCGGTTTGGGTGCGGGATGGTGTGTGATCCAGCCGTTGCGGCGTGATGCTGGTAAGACACGCGGGTGGCGGCGAGCGTTGTCCGCGACGGCGACGGCTGGGGAGACCGCGGCGGACCTCAGCGCCCCGCCGCCCGGCCGATCCGCAGCTTCGCGATCCTGCCGCCCGGCCCCACCGCCCACACGGCGTCCGGACCGGCGGCGGCGACGGCATTGTAACCCACCGTGTCGATCGGGGTCCAGCTCTCCCCGCCGTCGACGGAGTAATCGGACCCCGAGGTGCCGACCGCGACCAGGAGGAGCGGGGTCGTCCCGGGCACGTAGGCGACGCCGGAGCGGTACCCGCGCGGCGGGGCGCCGCGGATCGGGCGCCAGATGCGCCCTCCGTCCTCCGTCCGCGCGGCGTTCCCGGCGGACTCGCCCGGCTTGGTGTAGTCCCCCCCCACGGCGACGCCGTTCCGGTCGTCCCAGAAGGTCAGCGAGAAGATCCCCGCGCCCGCCGAGCCCGCCGCCAGGGGCGTCGGTACCACGGTCCAGGTGCGCCCCCGGTCCTCGGAGCGGAAGACGCGCGCCTGCGCCGCCCCGCCCGTGCCGAACCACACCCGGTCGCCGCGGACCGCGATCCCGGTACCGCTCGCCGCGAAGGCGGCTTCGCCGGGGAGGGCGGGAGGGAGGCTCTCGGGCGGCACCGGGCTCCACGTCGCGCCGTCGCGGGTGGTGAGCACCAGGAAGCGGCCGTCC
>DATAAL010000395.1:0-12458 GCA_036260145.1 Longimicrobiaceae bacterium
CCGGGGGGACGTCGAGGGAAGGTACACCGTGCTCGCCGGGGGCGGAAGACCGCCCCCGGCCCGGCGCGGGTCAGCTCGCTCCCCCGATCGCCGCGGTGTACCCCTCCTCCTCCACCGCGGCGACGAGCTGCTCCGGCGCGACGCGGCTCTCGTCGTACTCCACCTCGGCGCTCCCGCCGTCCAGGTGTACGGTGGCGCTGCGGACGCCGGGACGGTTGCGGAGCGCCTTCTCCACCGCCTCCACGCAGTGGTTGCAGCTCATCCCCCCGATCTGCAGGCGTGTCGTCTTCATCCGGTTCCTCCGTGGGTAGTGCGGTACGGCGCCGAGTGGCGGCAGGTTGCGTGCCTCCGCGGGTGTTGCCCGGCCGGTGCCCGCGCGGTAGTATCCTTTCCCCACCGCCTACCGGAGAGCCCTGTGACCGACTTCCCGAACCTGACCGTCATCACTCACCCGCTCGTCCAGCACAAGCTGAGCGTCCTGCGGCGGAAGGACACCTCCAAGAAGAAGTTCAAGGAGCTGGTGGACGAGATCGCCATGCTGATGGCGTACGAGGCCACCCGCGACCTCCCCCTGGAGCCGGTGGAGATCGAGACGCCGCTGGAGCGAACCACGCAGATGACGCTCAGCGGGAAGAAGCTGACGCTGGTCCCGATCCTCCGCGCCGGGCTGGGGATGGTGGACGGGGTGCTGCGGCTGATGCCCTCGGTGCGCGTGGGGCACATCGGCCTCTACCGCGACCACGACACCCTGGAGCCGGTGGACTACTACTTCAAGATCCCCCCGGAGCCGGAGGCGCGCGACTTCATCCTCCTGGATCCGATGCTCGCCACCGGGGGGTCGGCCTCGGCGGCGGTGCGCTCCCTGAAGCGGGAGGGGGCCACGCGGGTGCGCTTCATGTGCCTGGTGGCGGCGCCGGAGGGGGTGCGGCGGATGCTGAGCGACCACCCGGACGTGCAGATCTTCGCCGCCGCGCTCGACCGGCAGCTGAATGATATCGGATACATCCTTCCCGGTCTGGGCGACGCGGGGGACCGGTTGTTCGGGACCAAGTAACGACAACGACTGGATTGGGAGTGTCCCCCGCCGGCGCGCCGTTTCGCGTTGCGCGCCTACCGCACGAACGCCTCCCTCACGCCGCCGTCCACCGGGAGCATGCAGCCGGTGGTGCGCGAGGCGCGCTCCGAGGCCAGGAAGAGCACCGCCTCGGCCACGTCCCCGGCGCGGACCTCCACGCCCAGGAGGGTGCGGGCGCGGTAGAAGCCGGCCAGCGCCTCCGGGGCGATCCCGTGGGCGCGGGCGCGCTCCTCCCCGATCCCCGCCCACAGGCCGGAGCCCTCGAAGACCGCGTCCGGGTTCACCATGTTGACGCGCACGCCCAGCGGACCGCCCTCGATCGCCGCGACCCGAGCGAGCTGTGCCTCCGCCGCCTTGGAGGCGCTGTAGGCGGCGAAGTCCTTCCCCGGCGCGGTCACGTTCTTGGTGGCGACGAACACCAGGCTCCCACCCGTCCCCTGCCTCCGGAAGAGGCGCAGCGCCGCCCGTGTCACCAGGAAGTGGCCGGTGGCGTTCACCGCCAGGCTCCGCTCCCAGTCGGCCAGCTCCAGCGCCTCGATCGGCGCGCAGTGCGCGACGCCGGCGTTGGAGACCACCGCGTCCACCCCGCCGTACTCCAGGGAGGCGCTCTCCAGCGCCGCCTCCACCTGGTGCTCCCGGGTCACGTCCAGGGGGAGGGCCAGCGCCGCGCCCGCGCCCTCCCGCTCCACGACGGCCGCCGCCAGCGCCTCCGCGCCCGGGCCGTCGCGGTCCGTGACCACCACCTGTGCCCCCGCCGCAGCCAGCCGCAGCGCCACGGCCCGCCCGATGGCCCCCGCGGCGCCCGTCACCAGCGCCACCCGCCCCGCCAGCTCCCGCTCCGGAGGCGCCAGCGTCAGCTTGTACAGCTCCAGCGGCCAGTACTCGGCGCGGAACGCCTCCTCCTCGGGGAGCGAGCGGTAGCCGCCCAGCGCCTCGGCGTCCGCCATGATCCCGATGGTGTGCAGGTAGATGTCGCGCGCGAGGACCGCCGCGCGCGGGTGGGGGCCGGCGGTCCACATCCCGATCCCGGGGACCAGCACCACCCGCGGCGCGGGCTCCAGCGTCGGCTCGTCCGTGCGCCAGCGCTCCACGTACGCCAGGTAGTCGGCGCGCCAGCGGTCCAGCGCCTCGCGGAAGCGCGCCGCGGTCCCCTCCCCGTCCGCGGGGTCGTCGGTCTCCACCCAGAGCGGGAGCCGCCGGGTGGTGAGGATATGGACCGGAGTCGCCGCTCCCGCCGCCGAGGCTCCCCGAGCGCGCGGCGAGCCCACGAAGTCCAGCACCTCCGGCGAGTCCGTGTAGCGCGCCACCACGCGCCGGGTGCCTCCCAGTGCGCCCCGGATCACGGGCGCCAGCGCCGCCGCCACCCGCCGCCGCTCCTCGTCGTCCAGCCGCAGCCGCGTCTCCGCGACGAAGACCTTCGCGCTCCGCCGCGCCTCGATGTACTCGCGTGCCCGCGCGACCAGCTCCCGGTGGCGCCGGTACGCCTCCTCCGGGGTATCGCCCCAGGTGACCAGCCCGTGGTTGAGGAGGACGAGCCCGGGGGCGTCCGGGTGGGCGCGCACCGCCTCGCCCACCTCGCGCGACAGGAGGAAGCCGGGACGGCGGTAGGGGACGCGCAGCGTCTCCGGGCCCAGCGCGGCGTCCAGCACGCGCCCCGGCTCGGGGGTGTTCACCAGGGCGAGCACGGCGTCGGCGTGCGAGTGGAAGACGCTGGCCGCGGGGATGAAGGCGTGCAGCAGCGTCTCGATCGAGGGACGCGGCGAGGCCGGGTCCGTCAGGCAGCGGGCCAGGTACGCCACCATCTCCTCGTCCGACATGTCCTCGCGTCCGAAGAGCGGGAGCACGTCGTCCAGCCGCACTCCCGCGAAGTCGCCGCGGCGGATGGAGGCCAGGTCCGAACCGCTCCCCTTGACGCGCAGCACGCGCAGGGGGCGTCCCAGCACGTCCGCCTCCTCCGTCTTCAACGAGGTGTTGCCGCCGCCGCGCAGCACCAGGGAGGGGTCGGTGCCCACCAGGCGCGAGTAGTGGACGAGCGAGTCGAGCGCGGGGGGAGCGGAGACGGAGATCGGTGCGGTGGAGGACATCGGGATCGGGTTCGAGAGGCCGGTGACGGTCAGAGGGTGGCTCCCGCGACCGGGAAGCAGTCGGCGGGGAGACGGTCCGTGGCGAATACGCCGCGCTCGGTGATGTACCCGCTCACCAGCCGCGCGGGGGTCACGTCGAACGCGGGGTTCCGGGCCGGGGAGCCGGGGGCGGTGACGCGCACGCGGCGGAGCGTCCCCGTCTCGTCGGGACCGGTCTGGTAGTGGACCTCGTCGGCGGAGCGTTCCTCGATGGGGACCGCGGCGCCGTCGGGGACGGTGGTGTCGAAGGTGGAGGGCGGCACGGCCACGTAGAAGGGGATGCCGAACTCGCGCGCGCAGATCGCCTTGGCGAGCGTCCCCACCTTGTTGACCACGTCGCCGTTGGCGGCCACGCGGTCGGCGCCCACGATCACCAGGTCCACCTCGCCCCGGCTCATGAGGAAGGCGGCGGCGTTGTCCGCGATCACGGCGTGCGGCACCCCCTCGGCGGCCAGCTCCCACGCGGTCAGCCGCGCTCCCTGCGCGCGGGGCCGGGTCTCGTCCACCCACACGTGCGGCGGCCGCCCGTCCGCCGCCGCGGCGTAGAGGGGTGCCAGCGCCGTCCCGTGGTCCACGGTCGCCAGCCATCCGGCGTTGCAGTGGGTGAGCACGCGCGCGCCCCGGCCCACCAGCGCCGCTCCATGCTCGCCGATGCGGCGGCAGTGCTCCACGCTCTCCTCGGCCAGCGCCCGCGCGGCCTCGACCGCCGCCTCCACGGCCGCGGCGGGGTGGGGTGCTCCCCCGGCCGCGGCCCAGACGCGCTCCGTGGCGTAGAAGAGGTCGCGCGCGGTGGGGCGGGTCCCCTCGATGGTGGCGCGCGCGGCGCGGGCGCGCGGCCACGGATCGTCCGTGCCGCCCTCCAGGAACGCCTGGGCCAGCGCGAACGCCGCCGCGGCGCCGATGGCGGGCGCGCCGCGCACCGTCATGTCGCGGATCGCCTCGGCCGTGGCGCGATGGCCTGCGCAGCTACGGACCGCGAAGTCGAAGGGGAGGCGATTCTGGTCGATCAGGTGCACCGTGGCGCCGTCCATCCAGACGGTGCGGTACGGGGTGCCGTGGACGCGCATCGTGCTCGGCGGGTCGGAGTGCGGTCGGGCGGAGGGGCCGGGATCGCCGTGGGGTGGCGTGGGGTACGCGCCGAAAGATAGGGGTGGCTTCCCGCGGGGGAAAGGAGCCCGGAGGCGGCGGAGGCGTGCTTCGGTTGAACTCGGTGGTGGGAGGGCTTATCTTTCCCGAGCCCGCGGGCCCATAGCTCAGCGGTTAGAGCAGTCGACTCATAATCGATTGGTCGCAGGTTCGAATCCTGCTGGGCCCATGAAAGCAGCGCCAGGAGCTACTCAGCTTCCGGCGCTGTTTTCGTTCGGGCTGTCCAGTTCTCGCTCAGAAGTTCGCCCCAGGATTAAAGGTGATGTGGCGGCCATAGAGCGCGGCAGGGCTGTGCGTGTTCTTGACTCGATTCCACTGCTCAAACTACCTTGCGGCTACGGCAGGAGATGACGAATCTGCCAAAGCCGCTCCGATACGTCGATTCGAAGGGTGGATCGAACGTTTACACCTCAGAAACGGGAGTTGTTAGCATGGAGACACCCACCCTGGCCGGCACTGTCTCGTTTGAAGATGCGCAGGGGATGATCGCACGGGATGCGGCGCTCGAGGAAGCTCTCGCCCGCGTCAGCCAGCTCGATTTCACGATGCTCAAGCGGAAGCTTGTCATTGAGAACAACTGGACATCTGAGATGTGTGACGAGGTCGAGGGGCTCTACCTTAAGTTCCTGGCGCTGAACGCGCGCTACCCTGATCGGAAGATCTGTCCGACTGGGCCAATTGACACGTTCTGGCATGCCCACATCGTGGATACGCGTGCCTATGCTCGTGACTGCGATTTCGTATTCGGCCAGATGCTTCATCACTATCCGTACTTCGGGATGCGCGGCCCGGAGGACTTGGCAGTGCTGGAAGATACGTTCAAGAAGTCCGTCGAGCTGTTCATCACTCATTTTGGTATCGACCCGACTGCGGGAGACACCGTGGCACGGGGTTGCTCGTCCCAGCGATGCCCCTGACGGACGGCCACGTCGAAGGACGGATGTTCTTTGGCGATCCGAGGCACGATGACGAGCTTCCGACGACCAACGAGGCCTTCTGGTCGGCTCTGGTTGGGCACATTGAGCTAGACTGGACTTCGCCTCCGCGCGTGATCCTCGATGTCGGCTGCCACACGGGTGGCCTCCTAGAAGCACTGAGCCGCCGTTTTGCTCCTAATGGGCTATTTGGAATTGAGCCGCTCGCCGCTGCCCGTTCGGCCGCGGCGCGGCGGCTGGATGGTGCCGCCGCGACGGTGAGCCTTCTCGATGCAACGGAGTGGGACCGCATTCCCACTGGCGGGGTCGACCTTGGCGTCAGCCATGAAATGCTGTACCTCGAACCCGACGTGCCGGGTTTCATGGGGCGCATCCGGAGGGTTCTCGGGGCTGGCGGCATCGCCTACATAGTGCTTGGGTGTCATGCGGAGAACCCGTTGTGGCAGACGTGGAAGACACCACTGATCGCAGCGGGACACCGCGTGTACGACCACATGCCGATCGAGATCATGGAAGCGGCATCGGCTGCGGGCATGGTGCCTTCAGTACAGCCTCTCCGGCGTTCGGGATGGATAACGTACGACCCGCTTCATGCAGAATTCCGCTACCCAAGCATTCGGGCGATGTTGGACCATCACTATCTTTACAAGCTACTCTTCCGCCTAGAAATTGCAAATGACGGGACGGGCTCTTCCTGAAGCGACAATTGATCCGCTGCTCAAGCGTGAAATCGATGCACTCGCCAGTACCTTTGTTTCCATCGAAGATGCGGAAACTACGGCGCTTACCAGCGACATCGTGGCGCCGCTTCGGGAGGATCAACGCTGGACCGAGTTCTGCGGCCTTGTGACCTCGACAATCGGGAGTCGCGGGTACATCGTGCTCCGTGGGCTGGATGCGGATGAGGGGCGGTCGCTGCTCATAGTCAGCCGTGCGCTGGGCACTACCTTCGGCACGTATGGACCAGGGCGGATTGTCAAGCGTTTCCGCATGTCGCCGTGGGCGGATGGGCTTTCACATACGCTTCGGGCTGGAGATTTTCACACGGATGGCAATGTCTCTCGGGACCCACCTGCCGGCACCGCCATGCAGTGCGAAGTCGAAGATCCAGGTGCCCCTAAATACGCAGAGCAGCGTGTCGCGTACCTGCCCGATATTTTAGAGCGCCTGTTGTCAGGGTCCCCCGATGACAGGGCGGCATACGCCTTCCTGACGGCAACCGAAGCGGCGATGGCGAGTGAGACCTCGCCCGGAGTATGGCGGGGCCATCTCGTCCAGGATGGGGTGATCCGGTACCATCCTCAGAGCCTGCGCATAGCTGCAAAACGCCTCAAGCAAGATCCTACAGAGATAGAATCAGGAATTGCAGCAATTCACCGCGCGTCCATGGACGTTTCCGTTCCGTTTCATACCCGCCCGGGAGATACGGTGCTCGTCTCCAACAGGTTCGCGCTGCACTACCGGGGTGAATGTTCCGTGAGATTCATCAAGTTCCCTACTGAGTTCGAGGCGCGTTCCCTCCTTGTTCTACACATGAAGGACCAGAGCGCGGCCCAATGAGCCGTGCGCGCTCGGCGGGGAGGGCGTCCATCGACGTCGTTGGCGCCGACGCCAACAATCTGAAGAACGTCGATGTCTCGTTTCCGCTGAAGCAGATCTCCGTCGTGACGGGGGTCTCCGGCTCAGGAAAGAGCTCGCTGCTGGCCGATACCGTCGCGGCCGAGGGCAGCCGGCGGCTGCGGACCTTTCTCGGAACCTCACAGCAGGAGTTTGAGCGTGACGACGTCAGGGCATTCATCGGCGCGCTCCCGCCCACGATCCTCGTAGGACAACGCGGCTTTCGGCCGAGCGTGCGCACGACGATCGGCACCGCGACTGGCTATCTGTGCGCGCTCCGCAGGCTCTTCGTGCTCGCGTCGGCACCGTATTCCGAGCGCGCGAAGGCTCACGTGCCGACACCGTCGCCCGAGCCGTATGCTCGCTGGATTGCCAGGCACTACCGCGGGCCCGCCGAGGTCTGGACCGTCCCCGTCCGGGAGCAGTGCACGGACGGAGTTGCCGCCGTCCGGCGCCTCGCCTCGCACGGCATCAGGCGCGTCACCGTCCACAGCGAGACGGATCCGCCCCGTCTGCAGGAGAGCGGCCGCACGGTCGAGGTGTGCGAGTTCAGGGCCCTGAATCCGGACGCGCCACATACCATCGAGGCGCTCGTCGGCACGATCGAAGTCGGTGGGTCCTTGGAGGCCGGGCTGTTGGGCGAGATCCTAGAGCGCGCGTTTCCAGCGGGAAACGGGTCCGTCGTCGTGATGCTTCCCGCCGCGACGGACCCCGCCCTGGCTGGTCCCTTCGGTCCGCGGCTCGATTCCACGAAGCACTGGGTCCACCCCGACGACCCTGAGGTCTTCGCTCGTCCCTCTGTACACCTCCTGTCGTTCAACGCACCGGAGCACGAGGACAGCGGCGCCTGCCCCGAATGCGGCGGCACGGGCGTCGGATCGCGGCTCCGTGAGTCGGCTCTCGTCCGGTACCCTGACCGCTCCATGCGAGACGGCGCCTTCGACATCTGGACGGAGAAGAACTACAAGTACGTCCACGTCCAGCACGAGACGATCGAGGGTCTCCGCGGGATGCACGGTTTTTCTCCCGACGTACCGTGGGCGAAACTGCCCGCATCGGCGCGGGCGCTGGTGCTGGACGGCAGTGGCAGTGAGCCCGTCTTCGACCGCGACGCCTCCGGGCGGAAGATCGGCACCGGGCGCCCGTTTCCCGGCTTCCGCAGGATCATCCTCGACAAGGCGGCCGCCAGAACCAAAGTCGCGGAGCAGCTGGCCGCGTACGTGGAGACCGGGCCATGCGACGCCTGCGGAGGGACGCGCTGGTCGTTCCAGGCCCGGGCGCTACGCGTGGCCGGTCACGGGATCGCCGAGATTCTCGGGATGACTTTCATGGAGGCGGAGGCGTTCGCCGCGCCGGGCGGCGAGTTCGCCCGCGCCGTCCCCTCCAAGGCGCGCCCGTTCGTCGCAGCCGTTCACCGCCACGCCCATTCGATCGCCTCCGTCGGCCTCGGCTATCTCACGGGTGACCGCGGCATGCTCGATGTCAGCGAGGGCGAGAGCCGCAGGATCCGCCTCGCTCGTGTGCTCGATGCGGGGGAGAGCGGCCTCTGCCTCCTGCTCGACGAGCCGGCCCGCGGGCTCCATGAGGTCGACCTGTCGCGACTCGCAGCCGCACTGGAGCGTCTCCGCGGCGAGCACACGGTCATCCTCAACGAACATCGCGAGCGCCTCTGGGACGTGGCCGACTGGCACGTGGAGGTAGGTCCATGTGCAGGCGCCTCGGGGGGCGAGATCGTGTATGCGGGGCCACGCCGCAAGACCGTGGAGGGCGGTTACGAGCCGCTGCGTACCCCGGTGCCCCCCGCCCCGGATCAGCGGCAGGTCGCGATCCGGGGTGCGTCGATCCACAACGTCAGGGACGTGGACTGCGAGATCCCACTCGGGCGGCTGACGTGCATCAGCGGCGTGTCCGGTGCAGGGAAGTCGAGCTTCGTCCGGGGCGTGCTCGCACCGGCGCTGCTCCAGTCGGTGGGCGGCAGGTCCCCGGATTTCGCCCTGCGCCGCGGCAGCTGGCGGTCTATCAAAGGGACGGACACGGTCCGCGAGGTCGTCGCGCTCGACCAGGTGATGCCGCCTCCCAACCGGAGGAGTCTCGTCGCTACCTTCACCGGCGTGTTCGATGACATCCGGAAGGTCTTCGGGAGCTCGCCCGCCGCCAGGCGGGACGGGCTGTCGGCGAGCGACTTCGGGGTGAACGCCGGGAACGGGCGGTGCCAGGTCTGCCTGGGGGGTGGAGAGGTCGCGGACGGAGACCTGTGGTTGCCCTGCCCCGCGTGCGGTGGGTCGCGCTACGGGCACGCCGCGATGTCCGTCCGGATCGCCGGCGTGAACGTGCAGGAGCTGCTCGATACGCCGGTGGAGCAGCTGAGCGGCTGCGCCGAGACGTTCCGCATCCCGCCGCGCCTCGTCGCCGCGATGTGCGACCTGGAGATCGGGTATGTCTCTCTCGGCCGGCGCATCGACACGCTGAGCGGAGGCGAGGTGCAGCGGCTGCGCCTCGCGATGCGCCTGGGCGCGGTCTCGACCGGTGCGAGCTTCTTCATTCTCGACGAGCCGGCAATCGGACTGCACCCGCACGACGTGCGCCGTCTCGCCACCGCGCTTGATCGCGTCCTGGACGGCGGCCGCAACACGATGGTGATCGTAGAGCACGATCTCCAACTCATCCGGTCGGCGGACTGGGTGATCGAGTTCGGACCGGGCAGCGGTCCCGATGGAGGCCGGATCGTCTTCGCCGGATCGCCCACGGAGATGGCGGCGGCAGGCACTCCCACCGGGCTGGCGCTGGCCGGCAAGCTGCCGACCTGGAAGCGGCCGCCGCAGGCACGGAAGCGCACCGCGGCGGAGCAGGTCCCCCCTCTCCAGGAGCAGGTCGCGCGCACGACCGCACTGCTGCGCACGCTCATCAGCGGTGACGCGACGGAGACGTCCGGGTCGGACGAAGGCTCGGTCGAGCCGGTAGTGGTGGTGTCGGAGCGTTTCTGGTCGGGGCGCGACCATTGGGAGGTCGCGGGGCTGGATCACGAGCTTCCGAAGCTGCTGCTCGACGTGCAGCGTCCCCCCAGTGCGGACATCTTCACTGAACTGCTCGCCACCTGGGAGGAGAACCGGGACTGCTGGCTCGCCGTCCAGCCGTTCCTGACGGAGATGCAGGTCTGGGGCACGGACCTGCCAGTCTCGGTGGTGCAGGCGGTCTCCTCGCACTTCACGAAAGAAGGGCTCCGCCTGGTGACGACCACGGGCGATGCCGTGCGGAAGGGCTACGACGTGCGCTACGTACGCGCCACAGGCGCGCGTCTGGTGCCGCAGGATGACGGCGGGGACGCTCGTCTCCGCGCGCTCCGCGATGCGTCCGCCCTCGGCGCCCGGTACGTCGAGCTGCGCGATCCCGCTGGCCGCCTGCGTGCGACGGCCTCCGACCGCCTTCTCAACCTGGAGGCCGGCATCGTGGCGCCGATGGTACCCTTGCCGTCGCATTTCTCGCGGCGGGACCCGCTGGGCCGCTGCCCGACGTGCGAGGGGCGCCGTGTAGTCACCGCGGTCTCCGAGTCGCTCGTCATCAAGGATCGCAAAGCCACGCCGGACAGCGACCGGTTCCTGGCTCCGGAAGTTGAAGCCGTGATGAAAGGCGTTCGGCGGAACGAGCTGAAGCCGTTCCTGCGCCGGTTGGCAGCGGAGGGACTCTGGGACCCGGACGCGCCGTTCGAGCAGCTCAAGCCCGAGCTGCGCAACCTGATCCTGTTCGGCTTCTGGTCGCGGCCGGGCGCCGGCTCGTTTCTCAAGAACAAGAGCGCGGATCCGTCCGTAGTGTCGTCCTGGCTGCAGTGGGACGGCCTGTACCGGCACGTGCTCGATCAGGCGGGCCGTAGCCGGGACACGGAATGGATGCGTCGCGTCAGGGGGAGTGCCCGCGCCGTTCGCTGCCCGCGGTGTCGGGGGAGCGGCCTGCAAACCTTCGCGACGCTGCTGAAGGTGGGTGACCTGTCGTTCGCCGAATGGTCGGTCCTCGCCGACCCCGGGCGCATGCTCGGGTCGTTGCGCGGCCTGGAGCCCCGCACTCCGCGTCAGCGACACACGTGGAAGCGGCTCCTGCACTGCCTGGAGCCGCTAGCGAAATCAGGCCCGTCGCCGGCGCCGGTCGCCGTCGTGGAGCGATCGGTGGAATCGTTCACGACCATGCGGCCGATGAACCCCGGCGTGGTTCAGGGGAGCTGACGATATGTATCGGCTCTACCACGAGTTCGCGCACCGGTACGATCTCCATACGCCGCCCGGTCACTACAAGCACGACCACCGCTTCGTGATCGACCAGGCGCTGCGCGTCGCACCTGCGGGTTGCCGGCTGCTGGACGTGGGGTGCGGTACGGGCGTCTTCCTCGAGAAAGCGCTCGCCGCCGGGATCGATGCGTATGGGATCGATGCCGCTCCGGAGATGATCGACGTCGCCCAGAAGCGCCTTGGCGGTGACCGGGTTCGCGTGCAGCGCATGCAGGAGATCTCTGGCGGGGAGGTGTACCACGTCGTCTGCGCGCTATCGTGGACCATCCACTACTGCGAGACGGCGGCGGAGCTCGACGACGTCGTGAGGCGCTGCAAGGACGTACTGCTTTCCGGCGGGGTGCTCATCCTGCAGGTCGCAGACGACGAGCAGATGACGGGAGCGGTGAACGTGGATCGCGAGCCCAGCTCCTCGGGAGACCCTGATGACACGTTCTTTATCCACCGCTTCCGTCCGCTCCGTGACGCCGAGCACCGCGTTCTGGCCGATTACGTCTATGTCTGCCAGGAGCATGCGGAACTCCTAGCTGAACAGCATAAGCTGAGGTTCGCGAATCCTTCAATGATCTTGGGCGCCATGAGGCGTGCCGGATTCGAAGATGTCCGTTTGACCAGCCTGGCGCCCGTAACTCCGTTCATATTCGGCAGGAAGCGCTAGCGCCGCCGCTGCGGCCCACCACGAATTAGGAGGTTCATCAATGGCCCTGCCACAGGATTTACCCTTGGAGCCGAGTGATTCGAGCCCACTTTTGCTGGAACAGCTCTCGGACGACGAGTTGAAGACGATCATCCAGATCGAACGACGCCTCCACTTGGCTCAGCAGAGCGCCGAGAATCAGAAGCGGACCGACTGCGGTTCGACGAAAAGGAAGCTCTACCTTGCTCCCTTGCAGGTGCGGCACGCCCGTGTATTGCTGCTGGACGGGAGCCGGGGGACGGGAAAGACATCTATGCTCCTTACAATGGTTCATAGGTGGTCCCCCAGCAGTCTGCCTAATTTTCCCCGTCACGACGATGACGCCGAAGCCTACAACTTGAGGGTAGATGCTCTCCGAGCAGATCCCAACTTCGAGGCTGCGCCGCACGATGTTAAGATCCCGAAGCACGTACAGGTCGTGGGCCGTGTTCTGGACTTTGATCCGCTGCCACCCGAGATGCCGCTCATTGCGGGAATCATCCAGGCATGGCAACCGCTCGCCGAGCATGTTGACCAGCGTTCCGGCCGGAATGCCGACTGCGACGAGGAGGGGGAGACCCTGATGGATCTGTGGGACCGGCTGTTCAG
>DATAAL010000396.1:0-8456 GCA_036260145.1 Longimicrobiaceae bacterium
GCCGCCTCGCGTCCGGCCTCCGGCGCCCCCTCACCCCTCTCCCAGGTCATCGTAGAGCCGTCCGCCAGCCGCGCGACCGCTCCAGCGGCTGCGGCACCCGTCAGCCAGGAGTCGTCCGGATCCGGCCGCAACACCCCGCCCCCGCCCGTGCCGGGCACCGGGAACTCCGTCGTGTCCACCAGCGTCTCGACGAACCCGCTCTCGTGCACCACGTCGGCGTACACGCGGTAGCGGCCGGCAGGGAGCGGTGGGAGCGCCACGGTGAAGGTGACGGAGTCGGCTCGTGCGGGGTGCACGTGGGCGAAGGCGTCCAGCCCCGGCTCGCGCACCAGGAACAGGTGCGCCAGCTTGCCGTGGTCCGGAATCAGGGGGGTGGACCGGGCCAGCCACGCCGGGTCGGTGACCCGCAGGGTGAGCAACCGGCTCCCGTCCCGCACCGCCACCGCGGTCTCCACCTGCGGCGGCTGGTAGACGTTCTCCCCGTACTCGGCAGCCTCGGCGCTCCACCACCGCGCCCCTGCAAGGAGGACCAGGGCGAGCACCGGGACCGCGGCGGCACGGGCGATCCAGGCTCGCCGCACCCGCTGCCGGTCCGGCTCCTCCCCCGGCGGGAGCACCGCCTCCCGCACTGCGGCCCCCACCAGGGTGAGCAGCCCCACCCCCAGGAAGATCCCCAGCCCCGCCAGGAGGATCCCGAGCCCCCGCGGCATCTCCCGGACCCGGGTCGCCACGGCGGGGATGGGGACGATGACCCGCCCCGATCCGGCCGCGCCCTCCACCGCCACGTGCACGCTGTACGAGGCGGGGTCCATCAGCCAGAGCTGCGCGCTCCAGAGCCGCGGCTCGCCCTCCACCGGATGCGCCTCGTCGGGGCGGGGGGCTCCCTGCGTCCCCAGGTCCCAGCGGACGGGGCGGACGGTCACCCGCCGCGCCCCCTCACCCATCACCCGCACCGAGATCTCCGCCCGGCCGGGGATCACCTCCGGCGGGCGGACGGTCACGCGCACGGGATAGGGGCCGGCGCTTCCCTCGAAGAAGACGTTCGGGCTCCCCACATGGCCCGAGAGGACCAGCAGCCCTGCCAGCAGGCCGAGTGTGGCCGCGAGACGGCGGATCACCGGCGCACCCTCGCCATCCAGTTCCCCCACCCGATCCCCAGCCGGGCCGAGAGCACGCCGATCCCCAGCGCGATGGCGAGGCCCTTCACCAGCTCCGTCCCGGAGGAGGGGTTGTAGAACACCCCGCGTACCGAGTAGGCGTCCTCGCCTACGAAGTACGGCCGGAGGTGCTGGCCGGTGAACGGAGTGCGGGCGGCCGGGGACATCAGCCAGTCGGCGAAGGGCCATTGCGCCGCGAAGAAGGGGAGGAGGAAGGCAGCTCCCAGCACCATCGCCAGCAGCCACCCGCGCGGCCGGCCCCCCCAGCGGTGCAGCACCAGGTCGAAGGCCACGGCGGGGATGATCAGCAGGAGCGGGAACTGCGGCGGCGTCATCTGCCGCAGCGGGAAGCGCACCGGGGCGAGGCGGGGCTCCGCGGGAAAGAGCGGGAAGATCCAGATCAGGAAGAGGAGCGTCCCCATGTACACCGCGGCCGTGGCCGTCGCCGGCCAGCGCAGCCGCCCCGCGACCGCCGCCGCGGCCAGCACCACGGGGAAGAGCAGCGCGGACACCTGGTAGAAGAGGACGCCGTGCTGCCGGATGCGGAAGGTGTACTCGGTCGCCATGATGGCGAAGTTGATCAGCACCAGCCCCGCGGCGCAGGCGAACATCCAGCGGAAGGCGCGATGCTCTCCGCTCCGGTTCTGCAGCGCCAGCACCATGAACATCGCCCCGAGCTGGATGGCCAGGATTCCCAGCGCCAGCACGGTGTGCGGCGGGCTGAGGATCTTGACGTCCAGCCCGTAGGCGTTGTGCCACCAGTCGTCGAACGGGGCGGAGGCGAGCATGGCGAAGGTGCCCCAGATGCACGCCCACGCTCCCAGCGCCCCCCGGAAGCGCCACCACCACCCCACCGCCGTAGCGCGCTCCTCCGGCGTCCCCGCGAAGGTGGTGTGCAGGACGTGCCACCCGCAGGCGACCCCCGCCACCACCCCGCCCAGGTAGATGGCCAGGTGCGGCGGCGACCAGAAGGTGTCCCGCCCGATGCTGGAGTGCCAGGAGATGTCCCACAGCACGCCGACCACCACGCTGGTGGTGGCGAAGAGCACCGCGTACACGTGCCAGGGGACGGCGGGTGCCGCCGTCGCGGCGCGCCCGGCGGGCCGAACGCGGGGAGCGGTGAGGATGGAGCTGTTCACGTTGACGGTTCCCTTCAGGACGGGGAGGGGAGCCGGCGGGCTCACCCGATCAGGTTCAGGATGACACGCGTGGCTCCGGCGACCATCGCCGTCGGGGCGCCGGCGAGGAGGATCCTGAGCGTCGCCCGGTCGACCGACGCAGGCAGGCGGACGAAGCGCTTCACCGCCTGGACGAGCAGGCACGGCACAGAGACGGCCGAAGCGGCAACGAAGACGATTCCCTCGGCATCCTCCACGCCCACGAAGTGCAGGAGGCCCAGGAGAGCGAGGACGAGACCCGCCCCGACCGCCAGCGCGGCGAGCACCACGACCATGGCGACCCCGACGAAGATGTCGACCGCCTTGCCGATCTCACTTCCCATAGCGTGTTTCCCGGTTGACGGGTGCCGGACCTGTATGGACGTCCGCGCGCGTTCGGGCGTACGCCCGAAGGGATAGTCCCGGCGGAACGGGCGGTCAAGGACGGTCGGCGGAGGCCGCGAGCGGGGAAGCTCGCCGCGCCGTGGCCTAACCGGTGTCGCCGATCTCGACCACCGCCTGCTCCGCCACCACGAACACCCGGTCTCCCGGGAGCGGCTCGACCAGGGCGGCCCCGGTGAACGGCCCGAAGGCGGGGAGGACCCCTCCCTCGGCGCCGAACCAGAAGCAGGGGAGCCGCTCCCGCTGCCGTCCGCGGCCCACCAGGCGGACGGCGGGATGCAGGTGCCCCGCGAGGACGTAGCCGGCGGGGGACTCGCCGGGGTGGTGCGCCAGCACGAACGGCGGCTCCGCCCGCGGCGGGTCCACGCACCGGATGCCGAGACCGGGAGGCGGATCGCCCGCATGCCGGTCGTGGTTGCCGCGAACCAGCTCCAGCTCCAGCCCGGGACGCCCGGATCTCCACTCCGCCAGCGCCCGGAGCGTGGCGGGCGACCTCCCCTCGCGCGCGTGCAGGAAGTCCCCCAGGAACACCACGCGCCGGGCGCCGGTGCGCTCGACCAGGCCCTCCAGTCGCGCGAGCCCCTCCGCAGTGGTCCCGCCCGGAACCGGGATTCCGCCGGCGCGGAAGGCCGCCGCCTTCCCCCAGTGCGGGTCGGCCACCAGCAGCGTCCCGGCTCCCTCCCATAGTGCCGCGCGCTCCGGGAGCAGGAGGAGTCGCTCGCCGCGGATCTCGACCACGGCGTCCCCGCTCCCGGCCGTCATCCGGCGGCGCGCTCCAGGGCGATCTGCATCCGGCGCACCCGGTCGGCGAGCGTTTCGGAGGAGACGCTCTCCCGCGCCCGGTCCACCAGGAGCGGGAAGGCCAGCGGGGGGGTGCGCTCCGGTTCGGTCAGCACCACCCGGGAGGAGCGGAGGCGGTGCATCGCGCGGCCCAGCCGGCTGCTCTCCAGCTGCCGCTCCAGCACCTCGCGGTGCGCCTGGGAAAGGAGCAGGTTCTCCGGGTCGTAGCGCTGGAAGACGTCGAAGAACAGGCCGCTGGATGCCTGGAGCTGCCGCGCGGTCTTCCCCGCATGCCGGTAGCCGGGGAAGACCAGCCCCGCGACGCGCGCGATCTCCCGGAACTGGCGCCGGGCCATCTCCGTGGCGTTGAGCGAGGCGGGGATGTCGTCCAGGAGCCCGCCGGGGTCCAGCAGTCCGGCCGCGAGCGCCTCCTCCAGCGGGGCGGGGTCGGGCGAGAGCAGCTCGAAGCCGTAGTCGCTCGCGGACAGCGTGAACGAGATGGGCCGGAGCCGGGACATGCGGTAGGCGAAGAGCGCCGCCATCCCCTCGTGCACCAGCCGGCCCTCGAAGGGGAAGAAGAACAGGTGGTGGCCTTCCCGTGTCCGGACCCGCTCCACCAGGAGCTCGTCCGCCGCCGGGACGCGGGACCACCGGGCCTGCACCTCCAGGATGGGGCGGACCGCCTCCATCTCGGGCCCGCGGAAGATCCCCCGCGCCGCCTCGCCCAACCGGGCGCGGAGGGCGGCCGCCAGCTCCGAGGACAGGGAGAGCCGGCTCCCCATCCACCGGGGGACGGTCCCCCTGCTCGTCGTCGTGCGCCTCACCCAGGCCTTCATGTCGCGCACCCGCACGAACTCCAGCGGCTTCCCCGCGAACACGAAGCGGTCCCCCGGCTTGAGTCGGGCGACGAAGGACTCCTCGACGCTCCCGAGCCTCGCCCCCCGCACGTACTGTACGGTGACCTGGGCGTCGCCCACGATGGTGCCGATGGCCATGCGGTGCCTCCGGGCGACCTCCCGGTCCTCCACCCGCAGCAACCCGTCCCGCTCCACCACACGCGAGTACTCGGGGTACGCGCCGAGCACCTGGCCCCCGTGCCGCACGAAGTCGAGGACCCACGCCCACTCGTCGTCGCGCAGGCCGGCGTACGCGCGGGTGGAGCGGACCTCGGCGAGGAGATCCTCCGGGCGGGCCCCGCCGCCCAGCGCCGCGGTGACCACGTGCTGCACCAGCACGTCCAGCGGACGCTCCGCCGGGAGGCGCGACTCCATGGCGCCGGCCTCCACCCCGTCCCGTGCCGCGGCGACCTCGACCAGCTCCAGAGCGTGGGTGGGGACGCAGGTCACCCGGCTGGCGGCGCCGGGGCGGTGGCCGCTGCGCCCGGCCCGCTGCAGCAGACGCGCGACCCCCTTGGGGCTCCCCACCTGGAGCACCCGGTCCACCGGGGAGAAGTCGACGCCCAGGTCCAGGCTGGAGGTGGCCACCACGCAGCGGAGCCGCCCCGCGCGCAGACCGTCCTCCACCCAGTCGCGGGTCTTCCGGTCCAGCGAGCCATGGTGGAGCGCGATCAGCCCCGCCCACTCGGGACGGGCCTCCAGGAGGGCCTGGTACCAGATCTCGGTCTGCGAGCGGGTGTTGGTGAAGACGATGGCGCTCTCCCCCTCCTCGATCGCCTCCGCCACCTGCGGGAGCATCTGCGTACCCAGGTGCCCGGCCCAGGGGAAGCGCTCGATCCGCGGGGGGATCAGCGCGTCGATGACCACCTGCTTGGGCTCGACCCCCCGGACGATGCGCGAAGGGCCGGCGCGTCCCACCCCCAGGAGGGTATCCCGGGCGTCCTCCAGGTTCCCCAGGGTGGCCGAGAGCCCCCAGGTGCGGAGCGCGGGCCGCCAGGCGCGCAGCCGGGAGAGCGCGAGCTCCACCTGCACGCCGCGCTTGGTGCCCATCAGCTCGTGCCATTCGTCCACGACCACCAGGCGCAGCTCCTCGAACAGCGTGGGCGCGTCCTCGCGGGAAAGGAGGAGGGAAAGGCTCTCCGGGGTAGTGACCAGCGCGGTGGGGAGACGGGCGCGCTGGCGGGCCCGCACCCGCTCGGGGGTGTCGCCGGTGCGGGTCTCCAGCGTCCAGGGGATGCCGAGCGCCTCCAGGGGCTCCGCGAGGGCGTGGGCGGTGTCCGTGGCCAGGGCGCGGAGCGGGGTGATCCAGAGCACCCGGAGCGGCGGCGCCGCAGCGCGCCCCCGGCCTTTGGAGGGGGCTGGGGCCGTCGCTCCCGGGTACTCCTCCAGCCACTCCAGCAGGGGCCCCATCCAGGCGGCCAGCGTCTTCCCGGTCCCGGTCGCGGCGTGGACCAGCCCGCTCTCCCCGGCCCGGTAGGCGTCCCACACCTCCCGCTGGAAGCCGAAGGGGGTCCACCCCCGCGAGGCGAACCAGTCCTCCAGGTGCGAGAGGGCGCTCATGGCTCACGCATCATCGCGCGGAGGGTCTCCAGCGAGTCGGCGTCCTCCGGGCGCTTGTCGGTGCGCCAGCGGAGGATGCGCGGGAAGCGCACCGCGATCCCGGAGCGGTGCCGCGGCGAGGGCTGGATGGCCTCGAAGGCCAGCTCGAACACCAGCTCCGGCCGCACCGCCCGCACCGGCCCGAACTTCTCCACGACGTTGCGGCGGATCCAGGCGTCGACCTTCCGGATCTCCGCGTCGGTGAGCCCGGAGTAGGCCTTGGCGAAGGGGACCAGCTCCCCGTCCTTCCACACGGCGAAGGTGTAGTCGGTGTAGAGCGAAGCCCGCCGCCCGTTCCCCGGCTGCGCGTAGACGAGCACGGCGTCGGCGGTGTAGGGCGACACCTTCCACTTCCACCAGGGCCCGCGCCGCCGCCCGACCCCGTAGGCCGAGTCCCGCCGCTTGAGCATCAGCCCCTCGGCGCCCTCCTCGCGGGCGTGCTCGCGCGCCCGGTGCACGTCGTCCCAGCTCGCCGCAGGGACCCGCGGGGAGGGGAGGAGGTGCGATCCGGCGTGCTTCCCAAGGAGCTCCTCCAGGCGGGCGCGCCGCCACTCCAGCGACCGGGCGCGCACGTCCTCGCCGGCCAGCTCCAGGAGGTCGTAGACCAGGAGTACCACCGGGACCTCGGCCAGGATCTTCGGCCCCAGCTTCTTGCGGCCGATCCTGCGCTGGAGCTGCGCGAAGGGGAGGGGACGGCCCTCCCGCCAGGGCATGACCTCGCCGTCCAGCACCGTCCCCTCGGGGAGCCGGGACGCCTCCACGGCGATCTCGGGGAAGCGCTCCGTGACCAGGTCTTCGCCCCGGGACCAGAGGAAGGTCTCCCCCGCGCGCCGGATCAGCTGTCCCCGGATCCCGTCCCACTTCCACTCCGCCTGCCACTCCTCCACCGGCCCCAGCGTCTCGGGCGCCTCCTCCAGCGGGTACGCCAGGAAGAAGGGGTACGGCCGGGACACGTCCGCGTCCCCGGTCTCCGCGGCGACCAGGGCGACGAACGCTTCCGGCCGCGGCTCCCAGGCACCCATGAGCCGGTGCGCGATGGTGGCCTCGTCGGCGCCGCTCACCCGGGCGAGAGCGCGGACCACCAGGCTCCCGGAGACGCCCACGCGGAAGCCGCCGGTGATCAGCTTGTTCCAGACGAAGCGCTCTGTCCCGTCCAGGGCGCCCCACACCCGCAGCACCGTCCCGCGCCGTTCCTCCTCGTCCATCCCGCCCAGTGGGAGGAGGTGCTCCTCCACCCAGCGGTGCAGCGGGACGTCCGCCTCCGCGTCGGCGTCGGGGAGGAGGAGCGCGATGGTCTCCGCCAGGTCTCCCACCGCCTGGTAGCACTCGTCGAAGAGCCAGGGCGGGATTCCCGCGGACTGCATCGCCCACTCCGCCAGCCGGCGCACGGGGATGAGCCGCTTGGGGCGACCTCCGCTCAGGAAGTACACGGCCCAGGCGGCGTCCGCGGGCGGCGCCGCGGCGAAGTAGCGGGCCATAGCGTCCACCTTCTCGCCGGTGCGCGTGGTCTCGTCCAGCTCCACGAAGAGCCGCGCGAACGCCCTCACGCCCCCTCCTCCCCGGCGCCGGTGGGCTCGTCGTCGCCGGACTCCCCGGGGATCGCGGGGTCCTCCTCGGGCTCCCCCTCCCAGCGGCTGGCGACGGCGTGCGCCTCCAGCCCCCGCTCCCGGAGCCAGCCCACGACGGGCTCCCGGTACCCGTGGGTGACCAGGACGCGCTCCGCGCCGGTGGTCTCCACGGCCGCCAGGAGCGAGGGCCAGTCCACGTGGTCCGACAGGGTGAAGCCGCGGTCGACCGAGCGGCGCCGGCGCATCCCGCGGACGCGCATCCAGCCGGACGCGAAGGCGGTGGACGCCTCCCCGAAGCGCCTCATCCAGGGGGACCCCAGCGCGGAGGGCGGCGCCACGACCAGCGCGCCGCCCCACTCCGCGCCGCGCGCAACCGAGCCGGCGTACCGGGTGGCGGGGAGCGCGATCCCGCTCTCGCGGTAGTCGGCGTTGAGGCGCTCCACGGCGCCGTGCGTGAAGATCGGCCCCTCCTCCATCCCCAGGAGCCCCGCGAGGAGCCGCTGAGCCTTCCCCAGGGCGTAGCCGAAGAGCACGGAGGCCCGGCCGGCCTCGCGGTTGGCGCGCCACCAGGCGCGGATCTCCGCGAACACCTCGGCCTGCGGGGCCCACCGGTAGATGGGGAGCCCGAAGGTGGACTCGGTCACGAAGACGTGGCAGCGCACCGGCTCGAACGCCGTGCACGTCGGGTCCGGCTCCGTCTTGTAGTCGCCCGACACCACCCACACCTCGCCGCGGTGCTCCACCCGCACCTGCGCCGACCCCAGGATGTGCCCCGCCGGGTGGAGCGAGACGCGCACGCCGTTCACCTCGATCGCCTCCCCGAAGTCGACGGAGCGGATGCTGGCGTCCGGGCCCAGGCGGGTGCGCAGGACGCGCTCCCCCTCGCGCGAGCCCAGG
>DATAAL010000397.1:0-1923 GCA_036260145.1 Longimicrobiaceae bacterium
GGTCACCGCGGGGCCGGGGCTGATCGGCGCCCTGCTGGTGGGGGTGGCGTGGGCCAAGGCGGCGGCGTGGGCGGCGGAGAAGCCGGTGGTCGGGGTGCACCACATGGAGGCGCACCTGTTCGCCACCCAGCTGGAGAACCCGGAGGCCGAGCCTCCCTTCGTCGCCCTGCTGGTCTCCGGCGGCCACACCCTCCTGCTGTGGGTCCCGCGCTGGGGGGAGTACCACCTCCTGGGGGAGACCCGCGACGACGCGGCGGGGGAGGCGTTCGACAAGGCGGCCAAGATCCTGGGGCTCCCCTACCCCGGAGGCCCCTCGATCCAGAAGGCGGCCGAGGGGGGAGACCCGCTCCGGCACCGCCTCCCGCGCCCCCTGCTGAACCGCGGCCAGCGCCCCGGCGACGCCGACTATTACGACATGTCGTTCAGCGGCCTCAAGAACGCGCTGCGGCTCCGCGTCCGGGAGCTGGAGAGCGAGGGGCGGCTGGAGGAGGAGATCCCGCACGTGGCCGCGTCGTTCCAGGTCGCGGTGGTGGAGACGCTGGTCCGGAAGTCGATGCGCGCGGTGGAGCAGACCGGCTGCCGGCGGGTGGTGCTGGGGGGCGGCGTGGCGAACTCCCGCGCCCTTCGCGAGGAGCTCCGGCGGGCGCTGGGGAGGGGCGGGGAGCTGTTCGCCCCTTCGCCGCGGCTCTCCACCGACAACGGGGCAATGATCGCGCGCGTGGCGCTCTTCCGCTTCCAGCGGGGGGAGGTGTCCGGGCTGGAGCTGAACGCCCGCGCCGACCTCCCCTTCCCCGGGCTGCGCCGCGGCGCGGAATGAGGGAGCCCAGCCTCCGCCGGTCCCGCGCCGCGGCCTGGCATGCATGTGGCATCCGCTGGGGGTCGCCCGCGGCGCCCACTGAACGGAGGATCGGTTGCTGACGCTCCTGCACGTCTCCGACCTGCACTTCGGGCCTCCCTACCACCCCGAGGTGGGCGAGGCGCTCCAGGCGTTCGCCGGTGACCTGCAGCCGGAGGTGATCGTCGCGTCGGGCGACTTCACGCAGCGGGCCACCGAGGAGCAGTTCCGCGAGGCGCGCCGCTTCCTGGACCGCTTCCCGCGCGTCCCGCTGATCGTGGTCCCGGGGAACCACGACGTCCCGCTCTACCGGATCCGGGAGCGGATCTTCCACCCCTACGACCTGTACCGGAAGCACATCTCCCCGAAGCTGGACGCGGTCATCGACATCCCGGGGGCGCGGATCGTGGCGCTCAACTCCACAGCTCCGCTCCGGGCCATCGTCAACGGGCGGATCCACCGCTGGCAGCTGGAGCTGGCGCGGGAGGCGTTCGAGTCCACTCCGGACGGAGTGCACCGGATCGTGGTGGCGCACCACCACTTCGCCCCGCCGCCGGACTGGGAGGGGGGAGACGTGATGCCCAAGGCCAAGCGCGCTCTGGACGCCTTCACGGCCATGCGGGTGGACCTGATCCTGGGGGGGCACCTGCACCGGAGCTACATCGGGAGCTCTCTCGACGTGTACGCCGGCATCGACCGGGAGCACGGGATCGTGATCGCGCAGAGCGGGACCTCCACCTCGCGGCGGGGGCGGGCGCGGGAGCGGGAGAAGAACACCTTCAACGTGCTCCGGCTGGACACGCGTACCATCGAGGTGACGCACCACATGTACTTCGACGAGGTGGGCGGGTTCGTCCCCACCAGCCAGCACACCTTCTTCCGGCGCGGGCGTCCCCCGTTCCCGACCGACTCCGTCCCCGCCACGGTCGTGGCGGAGCAGGCGAGCTGAGATGCCGACTCCCTACCACCGGCGCCGTGAGCTGACGCTCCGGGAGCAGCTCCCCGCCATCGGCGCGGCCATGGCCGTGGGCCTGGCCGCCTTCTACGTCGCGCGGATCCTGCTGCAGCGCACCCCGCTCGTCGATCCC
>DATAAL010000398.1:0-4304 GCA_036260145.1 Longimicrobiaceae bacterium
GGTGTGTCTCCAGGTGAGATGTGTGGATCTGCAACCGCGCAAACGGGACTGCACCGATCTCAACCAACTGCGACCACCGGGACTGAACCGGTTCCGAGCCGTCTCCGGAAGGACCTCCCCCTTACGGTGGATGGTTTCGGACGTGCACCGGGCGGCGGACAGATGTCCGCCGCCCGGCGCGGACGATCAGGGGCTCAGGGCTTCGTCAGGGTGAAGGTGTATGAGCCGCTGCCGCTGTAGGAGTAGATCTCCCACAGGTAGTAGCCGGCGGTGCCGCTGTACGAGATGTTCTCGGTGGAGGTGGCGCTCTCCGACCGGGCGACGATCACCCAGGATGAGCCGTTCCACTTGTACAGGTACAGGTCGAAGTCGGCGCCGGACGGGCCGGTCAGTGCGCCCTTGTGGGTGCCGGAGACGGTGCTCTGGTAGTACGTGCCGTTCGGCTGGTAGTCGTAGTCGCCGGTGCCGCTCAGCGTGCCGTTATACGTGGTGCCGCCGCTGGGCGGAGGCGTGGTGCCGCCGTCCGTGGTCAGGAGCGAGTACACCAGCCGGTTGGGCGAGCCGGTCCCGGCGCTCGTCACCTTCCCGGTGGTCGAGGTGTTGATGATGGCGCTGGCGACCGTCGCGGGTGTGGCGCTCGGGTTGCCCTGCAGGTACAGCGCGGCCACGCCGGCCACATGCGGCGAGGCCATGGACGTCCCGCTGATGGTGTTGGTCGCGGCGTCCCCCGTGTGCCAGGCGGAGGTGATGCTGGAGCCCGGCGCGAAGACATCCAGGCAGCTCCCGTAGTTGGAGTACGAGGCCCGCGCATCGGACGAGGTGGTGGCGCCCACGGTGATGGCGTTCGCGGCTCGCGCCGGCGACACGTTGCAGGCGTTCTGGTTCTCGTTCCCCGCCGCGACGACCACGGTGACGCCTGCGTTGTGCATCCGGTTCACCGCGTCGTCGATTGCCGTGGAGGCGCCGCCGCCCAGCGACATGTTCGCCACCGCCGGGGTGATGCGGTTGTTCGCGACCCAGTCCATTCCCGCGATGACGCCGGAGTTGGTCCCGGAGCCAGCGCAGTCGAGCACCCGCACCGCGATGAGGCTCACCCCCTTGGCGACGCCGTAGGTGGCGCCGCCGACGGTCCCCGCCACGTGCGTTCCGTGCCCGTTGCAGTCATCGGCGCTGCCGCCGTCCACCGCGTCGTAGCCGCTGGTGGCGCGGCCACCGAACTGGCCGTGTGTCAGGCGGATCCCGGTGTCGATGATGTACGCCCTCACCCCGGAGCCGGTGGGGGTGTAGTTGTAGGTCCCGTTCAGCGGGAGGCTGCGCTGGTCGACCCGGTCCAGACCCCAGGTGGCGTTGCTCTGCGTGGTGGCGACCGAGACCTCCTGGTCCTGCTCGATGTAGGCGACGCCGGGGTTGTGCTGCAGCGCATTGAGCTGCCCCGCGTTCAGCTTCGCCGAAAAACCGTTGAGCGCGGCAGTGTAGACGAACTTCGGCTCCACCCCGGCGACGGCGGCCACCGAGCGGGGCTCGACTCCGTCCTTCAGCACCACGATGTAGTGGTCGGGGATCGCCTTGCCGGCGTTGCCGGCCGACATGAGCGGGGCCTCGGGGGCGCTGGCCCGGGTCGGGGCCACCGGGGCCTCGCCGTCCGAGCAGGCCGCCAGCGCGAGCACGGCGGTGGAGAACAGGGCGGTACGGAAGAATCGCATGACCATCTCCGTGTTGGGGGAACGGGTCTTCCTGCCGCGGCACCGGGGACCTCCCGGAGCCGATTCCTCTACCACGCACCTCCCGCCGGCAGCTGGGCGGCTACCGGCGGGAGGTCTCATCTGCGCCTCAATAGCTGGTGAAGAGCAGGTGGTTGTTCGCCGTCTTGGAGCTGGTCACGATCCCCTTGGTGGTGTTCGCGTACAGGGAGTCGCGGACCTGCTGCGGGGTCGCGCCCGGGCGGCTCTGCAGGAAGAGCGCGGCGGCTCCAGCCACGTGCGGGGCGGCCATGGAGGTCCCGCTCAGCACCTTGGAGCCCGTGGTGCTCGAATAGTCCGCCGAGGTGATGCTGGAGCCCGGGGCGAAGAAGTCGACGCAGTTCCCGTAGTTGGAATACGAGGCCTTGGCGTCGCTGGAGGTGGTGGCGCCGATGGTGATCCCCTCGGCTACGCGGGCCGGCGAGTAGTTGCAGGCGTCCTGGGCGATCCCGACGAGGTTGCCGTTCCCGGCCGCGATCGTGGTGCTCACCCCCGCGGCGATCATCCGGCGGGTGGCGTCATCGATGACGGTGGAGCCGCCGCCGCCCAGCGACATGTTGGCGACGGCCGGCTTCACGTGGTTCGCGGCCACCCAGTCCATCCCGGCAGCCACGCCGGAGCTGGTGCCGGAGCCGCTGCAGTCGAGCACTCGCACCGAGTACAGCTTCACCGCCTTCGCCACGCCCCAGGTGGTCCCGCCGACGGTGCCGGCCACGTGCGTGCCGTGCCCCTGGCAGTCAGCCGCGGTCCCGCCCGCCGTGACGGCGTCGAAGCCCTTCACCGCGCGCCCGCCGAACTCCGCGTGGTCGTAGCGGATGCCGGTGTCGATGATGTAGGCGTTCACCCCCACCCCGGTGTTCAGGTAGGTGAAGGTCTTGCTGAGCGGAAGCGCGCGCTGGTCGACACGGTCGATCCCCCAAGTGGCGTTGCTCTGCGTGGTGGCGACCGACATCACCTGGTCCTGCTCGATGTAGGCGACGCTAGGGTTGTGCTGCAGGGCGTTGAGCTGCCCCGCGTTCAGGGCGCCGGCGAAGCCGTTGAGGGCCGCGGTGTAGATGTACTTCGGGCTCACGCCGGCCACCGCGGCGACGGAGCGCGGATCCGCACCGTCCTTCAGCACCACGATGTACTGGCCGGGGATCCCCTGCCCGTTCTCCGAGGCGGCGAGGACCGGCGCGGACGCATCACGAGCCGTGACGGGGGAGGATCCCTCGTCGGCGCACGCCGCGAGGGCGAGGAAGGGTCCCGCGAGGAGGAGGGTACAGATCGAGCGCATGGTCCCACCTTTCAGTTGGCTGTGAATCCCACATCGCACCGGGATGGTGCAGTGTGCCAGGCCCGAAATCATTTCCTAACGAAATTTGTCTTCTTATATCCGGAGCAGATCCCGCGCGAATGGCTCGCGGAGACAGCTCTTCCGGACAGGTTCCAACACCAGCCCACCGTCGCCGGGAGGCGCGGCCTGGCAGGGCAGGACCGGGGCCACCGCAAGCAACCAGGCAACTACTTGTGCAGAAATAACTTGATAAAACGATCGAGCCCCCAGAGCCAGTCACACTTTGGTGCGTGGCCGAAAGAGCTGCACCATACTGGTGCGCAGGTGCGCACTCTCCATCAGCGAGGCGACAGGCGGGCGAACGCTCCGGCTTGACACCGGTCGCGACCGGGAGCTACGCTTCGCCCCTCACTCTTTCGATAGCTCGCCGAGGCTCGCTGCCATGTCGTTCCACCGCCAGGATGCGCTGGACTATCACAGTTCCGGGCGTCGCGGCAAGATCGCCGTAGTCCCCACCAAGCCTGCCAGCACGCAGCGGGATCTGTCGCTCGCGTACTCTCCCGGCGTGGCGGAGCCGTGCCGCGAGATCGCGCAGGCGCCCGGGGAGGTGTTCCGCTACACGGCGCGCGGGAACCTGGTGGCCGTGGTCTCCAATGGGACCGCGGTGCTGGGGCTGGGGAACATCGGCCCGCTCGCCGCCAAGCCGGTGATGGAGGGAAAGGCGGTGCTGTTCAAGCGCTTCGCCGACATCGACGTGTTCGACCTGGAGGTGGGTTCGCAGAACGCGGACGACGTGATCCGCTTCTGTGAGCTCCTGGAGCCTACCGTGGGGGGGATCAACCTGGAGGACATCCGGGCCCCGGAGTGCTTCTACATCGAGGAGGAGCTGAAGCGGCGCCTGGACATCCCCGTCTTCCACGACGACCAGCACGGGACGGCGGTGATCTCGGGGGCGGCGCTCCTCAACGCGCTGGACATCACCGGGAAGCGGATCGACCGGATCCGCGTGGTGTTCTCCGGAGCCGGGGCGGCGGCCATTGCCACCGCGGAGCACTACATCTCCCTGGGCGTGCCGCGGGAGAACATCCTGATGACGGACAGCAAGGGGATGGTCCACCTCGGCCGCGACGACCTGGACCCGTACAAGGCCCGCTTCGCGCAGGACACCCCGCACCGGACGCTGGCGGAGGCGCTGGTGGGCGCGGACCTGTTCGTGGGCCTCTCGGTGGCCGGGGCGGTCACGCAGGAGATGGTGCTCTCCATGGCGGAGCGCCCCCTGGTCTTCGCGC
>DATAAL010000399.1:0-11706 GCA_036260145.1 Longimicrobiaceae bacterium
CTTCAACAACATCGACCTGTACGACCCCAGGTACAAGTTCTCGAGCTGGATCTTCAAGATCGCCACGAACCTGACGATCGATGCGCTCCGCAAGAGGGAGCCGACCACCGTTTCGCTGGACGGCTCGCGGAATGCCGAGACCGACGACGACATCGAGGCAACCCGGATCACCGTGGCGGCCGGCGACGAGAGCCCGGAAGAGCTACTGGAGGCGCGGGAGCTGGGATCCGAGATCGAGCACGCCATCGGCCGGCTCCGCCCCGAGTACCGGATGGCGGTCCTCCTCCGGCACGTCGACGGACGCGCCTACGAAGAGATCGCCGAGATCATGAAGGTGCCGCTGGGCACCGTGAAGACGTACATCCACCGCGCCCGGGGCGAGCTGCGCGAATCGCTCGCCCACCTGCGGTGCTGAGGCCCTGAAACTCCGGGCAGCTGATCCTCGTAGTCGCAGATGGATCGATCGTTCAACCAGGAGAGGGGATTCGTGCCATACTCCTACGGTCACGTGCCACTGTCGAGCCTCGAGCTGTTCGTCGAGGACGCGCTCCCGCCGGAGGAGCGGGATGAGGTACAGGAGCACGTGCGCCAGTGCGGCTACTGCGCCGCCGAACTGGAAGCCTGCAGGGCGTTCCTGGCCTCCCTCGCCCAGCTCCCGGACTTTGACCCCTCGCCCGGGTTCGCGGACGCGGTCATGGCGCGGGTGATCATCCGACCGCGGACCTCCCCTGCCCTGACCCGGGTACGCCAGTGGCTTCCGGCCACCCGCCGCGGGTGGATGATGCTGTGGACGGCTCTCCTGGCACCCCTGACCCCCCTGGTAGCGGTCGCGGCCTGGCTCCTGTCGCACCCGCTGGTCAGCGCGGGCGGGCTCTGGTCGATGGGGCAGAGATGGGCGGTGGACGCGGCAGAGTCGGTCGGGGCGGGTGTGGCCGGCCTGGTGGCGCAGAGCGGGATCTGGGGGTGGGGGCAGGACGTCGTGGCGGCGGTGTGGCAGAACCCCTTCGGGCTGCTTTCTCTGACCGTGCTGTTCATGGCTCTGGCGACGCCGGTCTCGGCGTGGTCGCTGGTGCGTCTTCTTCGGACCCCGATGGGGGGCATGACCCATGCGAACTGACATGCTGAACGTCCCGTCGCTGCTGCTCGCCGCGGCGCTCCTGGGAGCCGGAGCACCGCTCCTGGCGGCGCAGTCTTCCCCCCGCGAGGAGGTCGCCCGGGAGGAGAAGGCGCGGGCAGCCGGGGAGATCGCCCGTACCCGGACAGAGGAGGGCGCCGAAGCAGCCGCCCACGCCCTGATGGAAGCGGAGGGCGTTTCCGTCCTCACCGGCGACCACACCGTCGCGAAGGGCGAGGTGGTCGAGGGCGACATGGTGGTGGTCGGCGGCGACCTCCGGGTGGAGGGGGAGATCCGCGGCGATGCCGTAGTCACCGGCGGCAACCTGGAGATGAGGGAGGGCGGAACGGTCCGGGGCGATGCGGTGGTGACCGGAGGGAAGCTCCTGGACCTGGGCGGCAGGGTGCTGGGCGAGATGCGGAGCATCGCCGGGGGGCCCCACCCGCCGGTTCCTCCCCATGCGCCCGAGCCGCCTGCCCCCCCGATCGCGGCCGTGCACGGTCCCTCCTCCCTGTTCGTCCCCATCGGGCGCGGGATCGCGGGGATCTTCTCCACCCTCGCCTTCGGGCTGGTGCTCGCGGGGGTGGGCGCGGGGCTGATCTTCTACGGTCTCCCCTACCTGCGCACGGTGAGCGACACCGTCCGCACCCAGACGGGGCGCTCCGCGGCGGTGGGGCTGGCGGCCACCTTCCTGATCATCCCGGCCTTCATCCTCCTGGTGGTCGCCCTGGCGGTGTCGATCATCGGGATCCCCCTCCTCCTGGTGGCGGTTCCGCTGTACCCGCTGGCGGTGGCGGCGGCCTTCGGGTTCGGGCTGATCGCGGTGGCCCACGTGATCGGAGAGCGGACGGCGGAGCAGCGAGGCGGGTTCGACCTTCGTCACCGGAACGCCTACTCGTACGTCTTCTTCGGGATCGCGCTCCTCCTGGCCCCCCTGGCCGCGGCGCACCTGATCGGGATGGTCGGATTCCTGGACTGGGTGGGGACGCTCCTCAGGGTGATGACGGGGATGGTGCTGTGGGCCGCGGCCACGGTAGGGATGGGGGCGGTGGTCCTGACGCGGGCCGGGACCCGCCCGCCCTTCATCCCGTCTTCCTCGTACGACCCGGTGCTCGAGGAGGATCCCCTGTTCGATTCCGAGCCCGCCACGAGGGAACCCCATGTTTGAGTCCCCGACCCGCCGCACGGCACTGGCAATCGCCGTCACGCTGGTGGTCGGGGCGGGAACGGCGGGGTGTGCGGAGGCACAGAGATGGCAGACGATCAGCGCGTCGCGCCAGCAGCAGGGCGGGGAGAAGGCGCTGGACGTGGAGGTGGAATACGGCGCCGGCAGGCTGACGGTGGCCCCGGCCGACCGCCCCCTGCTCTACCAGTTCCGGCTGCGCTACGACGAGAGCCAGGTGACTCCGCTAGCGGAGTACGACCGGCAGACCGGGGCCCTGCGCCTGGGGGTGGAGTCGCGCGACGGGAAGCGCGGCATCCGCGCCGGCAGGGTGCGGGAGGAATCGCGGGCGGACGTCCACCTCACGCGCGACGTCCCGCTGGACCTGAACCTGAAGTTCGGTGCGGGGGAAGCGGATATCGATCTGGGCGGCCTCTCGCTGAGGCGGCTACACCTGGCGACCGGCGCCACCGAGACCCGCGTGGCTTTCCGGACCCCGAACCGGGTCCCCGCGGAGGATGTGCGGCTGGAGGCCGGCGCCGCGAGCTTCGAGGTCGTGGGGCTAGGCAACGCCCGGGCGCAGCGGTTCGAGTTCCAGGGCGGGGTCGGGGAGACGGTGCTGGACTTCAGCGGGGCGTGGGACCGCAACGCCTCCGCCTCGGTGAAGATGGGGATCGGGTCGCTGACCCTGCGCTTCCCCCGCGACCTGGGGGTGCGGATCGTCAAGGACTCGTTCCTGACCAGCTTCGACGGGTCGGGGATGGTACGGCGGGGCGGAGCGTACTACAGCCGGAACTGGGCGAGCGCGCGGAACCGGCTGACCATTCAGGTGTCGGCGGCGCTCGGCTCCATCGACATTGACTGGATCGATTCCTGAGAACCGCAAGGAGGGATAGATGCTCAGCGCCCTGCTCACCCTGTTTGTCATCGGGATCCTCGGCTTCGTGGCCGTCACCGTGATCCTGGCCCTGCTCGGCGTCTTCTTCGGGCTGGCCTTCGGGGCCGTCGCGCTCCTGTTCAAGGCCCTTCCGATCCTCCTGATCGGCTGGGTGGCGGTGAAGCTGATCCGCCGCGGCGAGTCGCGCTACAGACGGCAGATCACCCCCGCCGACCAGCGCTGGCTGGACTCGTAGCCGATCCCGTCGGCGCACCGGAGACAGAGCGGGTGGCGGAGTCATCGCTCCGCCACCCGGGATCTTCCACCCTACACCCCGGAACCTGCCTTCGCGACCGCGGCCACCTGCTCCGCGATCCGCCGCGCCACCTCCCGCAACGCCATCCCCGCGGGCGACTCCGGTGCCGCGAGAACCACCGGCTCACCCGTGTCACCCCCCTGACGGACCTCCATCTCCAGCGGCACATCGCCCAGGAACTGCACCCCGGTCTGCTCCGCGAGCCGGATCCCCCCCCCGCGCCCGAAGATCTCGTACCGCTGCCCGCAGCAGGGGCAGACGAAGCCGCTCATGTTCTCCACCACGCCCAGCACCCGGGTGTGGGTGCGCTCGAACATCCGGATGGCCCGCAGCACGTCCCCGGTGGCCACGTCCTGCGGCGTGGTCACCATCACCACCCCGTCCACCCGGACCGTCTGCACCAGGGAGAGCTGCGCGTCGCCCGTCCCGGGGGGCATGTCCACCACCAGGAAATCCAGCTCCCCCCACTCCACCTGCTCCAGGAACTGCTTGAGGATCCCCGAGATCAGTGGACCGCGCATGATGGCCGGCTGCTGCTCTTCCAGCAGGAAGCCCAGGCTCATCAGGCGGACGCCGTGCGCCTCCAGCGGCTCGATCTTCTCCGCGCCCTTGGGACCCACCACGCTGGGGCGGCGTCGCTCCCCGAACATCAGCGGGACGTTGGGGCCGTACACGTCGGCATCCAGCACCCCCACGCGGTGCCCCTCGGCCGCGAGGGAGGCGGCGAGGTTTACCGCGACGGTGCTCTTCCCCACCCCACCCTTCCCGGAGCTGACGGCGATCACCCGCGCGACGCCGGGGAGGAGATTGGGGTTGGGGGTCGGAGCGGGGACGTTCCCCGGGCCCAGCGGCGGCTTCCCCTTCGGACGGGCACTGCCCGCGGCCGGGAGGGAGATGTCGATCTTGACCTTGCCCACCCCGTCCACCGCCTCGGCAGCCGCGCGCGCCTGGCGGACCAGGGTGCCCGGGTCGTCGGGCTGGAGGAGGAAGCGGAAGCGGACGACCCCGTCCTCGGTGACCTGCAGGTCACGGACGCGGCCGCTGGACACTACGTCGTCCCCCGTCCCGGGGTGGACGACCCCCGCGAGGGCGGCGGCGACCCGGCGCGCGATCTGGTTACTGTCTAAGTTCATGGGTTCTCGTCACTTTCCGGCGGACCCGCCCCGACTGGAGCCGGACGGCAGATACAAAAAACCGACGCCCCGCTGGAGCGTCGGCCGGGACCGGCGGCGGGGCAGCCTCAGACCGCGTGGACCTCCCGGATCTCCGGGAGCACCGCCCGGAGCCGGCGCTCGATCCCCTGCTTCATCGTCATCTGCGAGATGGGGCAGGCGCTGCACGCCCCCATCAGGCGGAGCTGCACAATCCCCTCGGTGTCGTCGAACCCGACGAGTTCCACGTCCCCACCGTCGGAGCGGAGCGCCGGACGGATGGTGTCGAGCGTGTCCTCGATCTTTTCCAGGATGGTCATGGATCGCCCCGAGGGGAGGTCAAAGCCTGCATTTCCAAGGGGAAATCTAGAGGAGCCGGACCGGAGGGTCAACCCGAATCCTGCGACACCCGTGGAACGGCGACGGTTGTTCCGAGGCACGACCGTCGCCTGCGCGTTCCGTCGGATAGGTACGCCCGTGGTCCGTGCCGCGGGAATTCGGTACGGCGTGGTCTGGAGTACTTCGGAGGGCTCAGATCCTCAGCACGCGGCTTCTCGACCGGATGGATGCGGCCTCCTCACGATCGAAATACCGGGCCACCACGATGCCGGAGCAGTGGCGTGCGACGGCTCTCCTGTTGGACACGAACTGCCATCCCCCCGTGAGTCGGGGCGTCGCCTGCTCCAGGCTCGTCGATTCCGGGATCTCGGCAGCGTACCGGGAAGGTTGATTCAGCCGGACCACGGCTCCGTCCAGGGAGTAGAAGGCCAGCAGTTCCTCGCCGCACTTCGCGACCGCACATCCATCGCCACCGGTCTGGCACTCCGACCCGCTCCCGCCGCTGGTCGAGCATGCGCATCCCGAAGAGATGCACCTACAGCTCACCGTGCACTCACCCGACTGCTCGTCCTGTGCGGTGACGTGGACCGGAGCGAGAACCATCCACCCGAACGAAAGGATCACGGTCAGCAGAAAAGTACGAATGTTCATCTTTGGGTCTCCTGTGAAGGGCCGGCGGGACGAGACACTCGGGTACCCACCCGTCTCTGCAGAACGCGCATGTCGTACACGATCACTTCCGGGTACTCCAGGTTCCGGACGGCGACGAGCTTGGAGCCGCGTCGGTCGGCGATGACCAGCGGATGGTCGAACACCACCCGCCCCACCAGGGTGCAGTCGGAGGTGAGCAGGTGGAGGATGCGCCGGTCGCCGACCGGATCGTGGATCGAGTTCAGGAACAGGCCGTTCCCGAGGTCCAGGATCCCGGAGGAGTGGACGTACCTCTTCCAGTTCAGCGCATCGGTGCGGCTGGATCGCACCACGACCTGCGCGGGTGGGGTCGTCCAGTCCGCCCTTCCGACGCACCGGTTGCGCGGCTGGCCGGAGGGAGCGTAGAAATCAATATAGTAGGGACTCTTGTTGGTGTAGACGATGGACTGCCCCGAAGTGGAGAAATCGACGTAGCCTCCCAGCAGGCTCGCCTCGAAGCCGGCGAGGTCCTGGCGGCCGAGCCGTGGGCCGAAGGTGTGCCTCCGAGTCCCATTCCGATCCAGGACGTGCAGGGTCCCGGGCTCGTTCGGACCGTAGGCGGCCACGAGCAGCCGACCGTTGGGCAGGAACTCGATCCCGGTGACCAGCCACTGCGGGGGGATCCGGAAGTCCCTCCGGTACCGGAGGGTGTTGTCGAACACCGTGATACGTGAGAGGCCCAGGTCCCACACGAAGACGCTGTCCTGCGTGTCCGTCGCCACCAGCCAGGGCTGCTGGAACTCTCCCGGACCGTTCCCCCGCCGCCCCATGAACTGGAGGAAACGGCCATCCGGACGGAACACCGCGACGCGGTGGTTTATGTCGTCGGCGACGAATATCCGGCCCCTGCCATCGAGCGTCACGCCCATCACCCGCCCGAAATCGTCTCCTGGTCCAGAAATGCTGCCGATGCGGAGACTTTCCGTAAGTTGAAGCGTGGTGGTGGGATTGCGCAGCTCGCGGATTGGCTGGCTCGTCTGAGCGGTGGAGGGGGATCTCTGGGCGACGAGTGCGAGACAGACGAGTGCGAGTGAAAGGGAGCACCGCATGGCAACTCTCCTTCGCAGGGTTGGGATGTGAAGGCTACGGCATTCCGCGGATCCGGAGCGTTCTGTCCGGGGCGGAGATGCAACTTCGGGCCGAGCTACGTGGTCCGGATGCCGTCCGCAGTTCCGAACGCGCCGATCCTGTTGGTGAATGATATAGAGATTGGCTTCAAAGAGGTCAAGAACTTTTTCACCTTCGGAAGCCTGTCTTTCGTCATTGATCGGGAATGGTCCGGTTGGAGCTGGTCGGCGGAGCGGCGAGCCAGCCGATCGATCCGCAGGGACAGGTGGCGCGCCCCGGCGCGAGCGCATACTATATCGGCCTTCACCCAGACCGAGGGAATCGTGATGAACTCCATTCCGCAGGTTCCGGCGCCGCGCAACGAGCCGGTGCTGTCCTACGCTCCCGGCGCCTCGGAGCGGGAGACGCTCAAGACGGCCCTGAAGCAGATGTCGGGCGAGCAGATCGAGATCCCGGTGATCGTCGGCGGGCGGGAGATCCGCACGGGGAACACGGAGAGCTCCGTGATGCCGCACGACCACGGGCACGTCCTCGCCACCTGGCACAGGGCCGGGGAGGCGGAGGTACGCCAGGCTGTCGAGGCGGCCCGGGAAGCGCAGCGCGAGTGGGCGAACTGGCCGTGGGAGGACCGGATCGCCGTGTTCCTGCGGGCGGCGGATCTCCTGGCGACGCGGTACCGCCCCATCATGAACGCCGCCACCATGCTCGGGCAGAGCAAGACGGCGCACCAGGCGGAGATCGACGCCGCCTGCGAGATGATCGACTTCTTCCGCTTCAACGCCCACTACGCGCAGAAGCTGTACTCGGAGCAACCGGAGTCGGGGCCCGGGATGTGGAACCGGCTGGACCACCGCCCGCTGGAGGGGTTCGTCTACGCGATCACCCCCTTCAACTTCACCTCCATCGCGGGGAACCTCCCCACCGCCCCGGCGCTCCTGGGGAACGTGGCGATCTGGAAACCGGCGGCCAGCGCGATGTACAGCGCGTACTACATCATGAAGCTGCTGGAGGAGGCGGGGCTCCCGTCCGGGGTGATCAACTTCGTCCCCGGAGACCCGGTGATGATCAGCGACACCCTGCTGAGGCACCGTGACCTGGCGGGGGTGCACTTCACCGGGTCCACCGCGGTGTTCCAGTCCATCTGGCGTGCCGTGGGCGATAACATCGCCTCCTACCGCTCGTATCCGCGCCTGGTGGGCGAGACGGGGGGGAAGGACTTCATCGTGGCTCATGCCAGCGCGGACGTGGAGGCGCTCGCCGTCGGCATCGTCCGCGGCGGGTACGAGTACCAGGGGCAGAAGTGCAGCGCGGCGTCCCGCATCTACGTCCCCCAGTCGCTCTGGCCCCGCCTCCGGGAGCGGGTGCTGGAGATGATCGGCGAGATCAAGGTGGGCGACCCGGCCGACTTCCGGAACTTCATGGGCGCGGTGATCGACCGGAAGGCGTACGACAAGATCACCGGCTACATCAAGCACGCGGAGCAGTCGGACAACGTGGAGATCATCGCCGGCGGGAAGTACGACGACTCGAAGGGATACTTCATCGACCCGACGCTGGTGGAGGTCAAGGACTCCGCGTACCGGCTGATGTGCGAGGAGGTGTTCGGACCGGTGGTGTCGCTGTACGCGTACCCCGACCGGGAGTGGGAGGAGACGCTCCGCATCGTGGACCGGACCACGCCGTACGCGCTGACCGGGGCGGTGTTCGCCGCCGACCGGAAGGCGCTGGTGGAGGCGGACCGCGCCCTGAGGAACGCGGCCGGCAACTACTACGTCAACGACAAGCCTACCGGAGCGGTGGTCGGCCAGCAGCCCTTCGGGGGCGGCCGGGCCAGCGGGACCAACGACAAGGCGGGCTCCATCCTCAACCTGCTCCGCTGGATCTCCCCGCGGACCATCAAGGAGACCCTCGCCCCGCCGCACGACTGGACCTACCCGTTCATGGGGGAGAAGTGACCCTGCACGGCTGAGGGAGGCGGCGGGCGGTCCGGAGCGGCACGCCACTCGCGTCCCCTCTCTCCAACGGATCCAGTCCGCGTCGCACGCCGTGGGGGCGCTCGCCGCCCTCCACACCCCGGCGATCGCGCATCCGCACATGTCGGAACGGAGAGCACGCGCATGGCGCACCAGTACGTGTACTTCTTCGGAGCGGGACAGGCCGAGGGCGGGAAGGAGATGAAGGACCTGCTCGGCGGCAAGGGGGCGAACCTGGCGGAGATGACCCGGATCGGCGTACCCGTCCCCCCCGGGTTCACCGTCACCACGGAGGTGTGCCGCCATTACCTGCGCCATGGCCGGGTACCCGAGGGGCTCCAGGAGGAGGTAGCGGAGAACCTCCGCCGGCTGGAGGCCGCCACCGGGAAGCGCTTCGGGGGTCCCGGCGAACCGCTCCTGGTCTCCGTCCGCTCCGGCGCCGCCGTCTCCATGCCGGGGATGATGGACACCATCCTCAACCTGGGGCTCAACGGCCACACCGTGGAGGCGCTGGCGGAGGCCTCGCGGGACCACCGCTTCGCGTGGGACTCGTACCGCCGCTTCGTGCAGATGTACGGCGACGTGGTGCTGGGGGTGCGCAACGAGCGCTTCGAGGCGCTCCTGGAGGCGCGCAAGCACCGCCGCGGCGTGAAGGAGGACACCGAGCTCGGCGCGGACGACCTGCGGGAGTTGACGGCGGAATTCAGGGCCCTGGTCTCGGAGAGCACGGGAACCGCCTTCCCCGAGGACCCCAACGAGCAGCTCTGGGGGGCGATCCACGCGGTGTTCAGCTCCTGGAACACCCCGCGCGCGGTGGCCTACCGGCGCGTCAACGGGATCCCCGACGACCTGGGGACCGCGGTCAGCGTCTGCTCCATGGTGTTCGGGAACATGGGTGAGACCTCCGGCACGGGGGTCTGCTTCACCCGCGACCCCTCCACCGGCGAGCGGGTCCTCTTCGGCGAGTTCCTGGTCAACGCGCAGGGGGAGGACGTGGTGGCCGGGATCCGCGACCCCCTCCCGATCCGTGCCATGGCCGAGCGGCTCCCGGAGGCGTACGCGGAGCTGGTGAGGGTGCAGCAGCGGCTGGAGGAGCACTACCGCGACATGCAGGACCTGGAGTTCACGGTGGAGAAGGGGCGCCTCTTCCTCCTCCAGACCCGGAGCGCCAAGCGCTCCGCGGCGGCGGCGGTACGGGTGGCGGTGGAGATGGTGGACGAGGGGCTGATCTCACCGGAGCAGGCGGTCCTCCAGGTGGATCCCGCGCAGCTCGACCGGCTCCTCCACCCCATGGTGGACCCGGACGCACCGGTCCAGGTGCTCACCGTGGGCCTCCCCGCCTCCCCCGGCGCGGCACCGGGGATGGTGGTGTTCAACCCGGACGAGGCCGCCGCGCGCGGCGGCGCGGGGGAGAGGGTGATCCTGGTGCGCCGGGAGACCTCCCCGGAGGACTTCCACGGGATGGTGGCCTCGCAGGCCATCCTCACCTGCCGGGGGGGGATGACCTCCCACGCGGCGGTGGTGGCCCGGGGGATGGGGAAGTGCTGCGTGGTCGGAGCCGGGGAGATCCAGGTGGACGAGGCATACCGGCGCTTCCGCGTGGGCGACGTGACGGTGCACGAGAACGACTGGCTCACCCTGGACGGGAGCACCGGGCGGGTGATCCTCGGCCAGGTGCCCACGGTGGAGCCCGGGCTGTCCGAGCACTTCCAGCGGCTGATGGAGTGGGCGGACGGCATCCGCGCGCTGCGGGTCCGCACCAACGCGGACACCCCCCACGACGCCGCTACCGCGCGCCGGTTCGGGGCGGAGGGGATCGGGCTGTGCCGCACGGAGCACATGTTCTTCGAGGGGGACCGGATCGACGCCGTCCGGGAGATGATCCTGGCGGAGACGGGAGCGCAGCGCGCCATCGCCCTCGCCAAGCTCCTCCCCATGCAGCGCGCCGACTTCGAGGGGATCTTCCGGGCCATGGACGGCCTCCCGGTGACCATCCGGCTCCTCGACCCTCCCCTGCACGAGTTCCTCCCCGCCGGCGCCGCTGAGATCAAGGACCTGGCCCGCAAGCTGGGGGTGGACCCCGTACGGCTGCGCGCCCGGGTGGACCAGCACCACGAAGCCAACCCCATGCTCGGTCACCGCGGGTGCCGGCTGGGGATCTCGCACCCGGACATCACCTGGATGCAGGCGCAGGCGATCTTCGAGGCGGCAGTGGCGGTGCAGCGCGAGGGGGTAACGGTGTGTCCGGAGATCATGGTGCCGCTGGTGGGGACGGCGGAGGAGCTGCGGCGGCAGCGGCAGGTCATCGACGAGTGCGCGCAGGAGGTCTTCGAGCAGAGCGACGCGCGCGTGGACTACCTGGTGGGGACGATGATCGAGCTACCGCGCGCAGCCCTGACCGCCGACCGGATCGCCGAGGTGGCGGAGTTCTTCTCCTTCGGGACCAACGACCTGACACAGACCACGCTGGGTCTGTCGCGCGACGACGCCGGGAGCTTCCTCCCGAAGTACGTGGAGGAGGGCATCCTCCCGGACGACCCCTTCCAGACGCTGGACCAGGAGGGGGTGGGGAAGCTGGTGGAGATGGCGGTGGAGCTGGGCCGCCGGACCAAGCCGGGAATCAAGCTGGGGGTCTGCGGCGAGCACGGCGGGGACCCGCGCTCGGTGGAGTTCTTCCACCGGGTGGGGCTGAGCTACGTCTCGTGCTCGCCGTACCGGGTGCCCGTGGCGCGCCTGGCCGCGGCGCACGCGGCGCTGGACGCCGGTGGCGACGTCACGGCATGACGGACGGTGGTGTCATTGACCGCCCGGATGCGGGCGGCTACTGACACCACCGACTGACTTGCTGCGCCGGCCTACAGGCTGAGTGGGACCGACGAGTAGACGCAGTCCTCTTCAGTGCTGCACGCGCGCGCCACGACCTTGTAGCTGCCGGGCACGGCGGGCCTGGGCAGGCTGCCGGTGAACTGCCCAGTGGCCGTTCCGGAGGTCCTGACCGTTGCCTCGGCCGTCATCG
>DATAAL010000400.1:0-6112 GCA_036260145.1 Longimicrobiaceae bacterium
CGCTCGGCCCGGCGCGCCACCTCCGCCCCGCGCTCCCCCCGCGCGCGCAGGCCGAAGGCCACGTTCTCCGTCACGTCCAGATGGGGGAAGAGCGCGTAGCTCTGGAACACCATCCCCACCCCGCGCCGCTGCGCCGGGAGGGCGGTGACGTCCTGCCCGTCCACCCGGATCCGTCCCGCAGTGGGGCGGTCGAACCCGGCGACCATCCGCAGGGTGGTGGTCTTCCCGCACCCGCTGGGGCCCAGGAGGGTGAGGAACTCCCCCTGCGCCACCTCCAGCGACAGGTCGTCCACCGCGACCACCTCCCCGAAGCGGCGGGTCAGGCTCTCGAGCCGGAGCATACGATTCAGGAGAGGTGACCCGGGCGATCAAAATGGATAACGCAGAGCCGCGCCATTTTCATCGTCCCGCTCCCTTCCCCCGCACGTGCTCGTCCCAGTAGCGCATCCACTCCGGGGTCTTCTGCTGGAGCAGCGTCCAGTCCAGCGGCTCGGGGCGGATCTCCCGCCGCGCCCGCCGCAGCCCCTCCGGGAGGGAATCCTCGGGGATGTCGGTGCGCGCCGGGAGCCGGAACGACTCCCGCGCCGCGCGCACCACCGTCTCCGTCTCCCCCACCCACTCCACGAACTCCCGCGCCCGCTCCGGGTTGGGCGCCCCGCGCACCACCGCGACCGCGTCCACCAGCAGCGGCGTCCCGCTGCGGGGGATCACGTAGTCGATCGGGAACTTGGTCTTCGCCTTGAGCGTCTCGATGTCCGGCATGTCCCACAGCGTCACCACCCCCTCGCGCCGGGCCAGCTTCTGGTACAGCATCGTGGGGTTGAGGACGTACTCCTTGGTCTGCGCGTCCAGCCGCCGCAGCCACTCGAACCCCTGCGCCGTGTCCCCCGTCGCCCGGATGCTGCGGTGGATCACCATCCCGAAGATGGTGCGCATGGTCCCGCTGGCCATGGGGTCGCGGATCAGCACCTTGCCGCGCCACTTGGGGTCCAGCACCTCGTCCCAGTCGCGCGGCACCTCCGTGGATGGGACCGCCTCCGTGTTGTAGGCGATCACCTCCGGCGTCAGGTAGGTGCCGTGCCAGAGCCCCTGCGCGCTCTTCGCCTCCGGGGGGAGTGCCCCCGCCCAGGTGGGGACGAAGCGCTCCAGGAGGGAGTCGCGCGCCGCGTCCTCGAAGGTCGGCGCGGGGGCGCCCCACCACACGTCGGCCTGGGGGTTCGCGCGCTCCGAGCGGAGGCGGTCCAGCACCTCCTGCGACCCCATGTCCACCGTCTGCACGTCCACCCCAGGGTGGCTCTGCTCGTACAGCTTCTCGAAGACGTCGAGCATCTCCTCGCCGTGCGGGGAGTAGATCGTCAGCGTCTCGCGCCCGTTGTCTCCGCCGCTGGAGCAGGCTGCGAGGGTCAGGGCGGCGAGGATGATCTTCAGAGCTGGCTTCGGCATTCTGAACGACTTTCAAGGATTGGTTTGGGCGTGTCCCCCGCTGTGGCGGGGGCCGGGCTGGTGCGGAGTAACGCACGAAACCACGATGCGTAACGGAGTCGAGACCCAGATACAGCCCCGGGTCTCGCCCCTGCGGGCGCTCATCCCTCACGCAACTGCTAGCTCTACCTCCACATCCGTTGCTCCCCTCTCCCAGACCTGGGAGAGGGTGGCGGCTCTCAGGCCGCCGGGTGAGGGCCGCTGTGCTCCCCTCCCTCGCTCGCGGGGGAGGGGCCGGGGGTGGGGGGCAGCACCCCCAGCTCGCGCAGGACGGCTCGGGCCACCTCATGGCGGCGGTCCGCGATGGCGGTGTAGCTCCGCCCTTCGAGGTTCAGGGCGTAGAAGTACACCTTCCCGTCCCGCTCCACGTACCCCACCAACCACCCCAGGGCGCCGGCCCCGAGGGGTCCGCCGCCGGTCTTCCCGCTCAGCCGGTACGCCGGGGTCTCCTCCAGCACCAGGATCTCCCTGACCGCCGCCGTCGCCCGCGGCGAGAACAGCTCGCCGGAGTGGAAGCGCTGGAGGAAGCGCACCTGCTCCTCCGCCGAGATCCGCAGGGAGGAGCCGAGCCAGAAGCGGTCGATCCCGCCGGAGATGTCCGCGTTCCCGTAGCCGATCCGCTCCAGGTGCGCCCGCATCCGCTCCGGCCCGATCCGCCGCGCCACCTCCTTGTAGTACCACACCACCGAGTTGCGCATCGCCGAGCGCATGTCGTGGTCGCGGTACCAGCCGGCGAAACCGGACTGGCGCGGGTCGCGGATGCTGTCCCACTGCATCCGGTAGTCCGTCCCCAGGAGGGCGCCGGTCTCCAGCGCGATCAGCGAGTTGGCGATCTTGAAGGTGGAGAAGGGGGTGAAGCGGCGGCGGCTCCGCTCCGGGTCGTGGCGCACCTCGCGCCCGGTGCGCGCGTCCAGCACCACGATGGTCCCCGGCGTCCCCCCGAAGGCGGGCGCCAGGTCCGGCACCGCCCCGCCCTCCGCCCACGACGCCGCAGCGGGCGCTGCCTGCTCCACTGGGGCGGGACGCGCGGGCGCGGCAGCCTCCGCGCGCTCCAGGCGCGACTCCCGGGCGCACCCGCCCAGGGCCAGGAGCACCAGCAGGGGGAGCAGGGCCGGCATGGGCGCGGACACGCTCAGGCAGCGGTCAGGAGGAGGGGCCGACCGCGGGTGATTACCAGGGTGTGCTCGTAGTGCGCCGACAGCCCCCCGTCCGCCGTGCGGACCGTCCACCCGTCCGTGTCCTCCACGAACGCCCCGGAGCGCTGCGCGATGATCGGCTCTACCGTGATCACCAGCCCCTCCTCCAGGCGCTGCCGCATGCGCCAGTCGTAGTAGTTCGGCACCGAGGGGTCCTCGTGGATGGTGCGCCCGATCCCGTGGCCGCTCAGCTCGCGGATCACCGTGAAGCCCTGGCTCCGCACCTCCCGCTCCACCGCCCGCCCGATCTCGTTGACCCGCACCCCCGCCCGCGCCACCTCCATGGCCCGCTCGAACGCCATGCGCGCACGCCACCAGCCGGCGGTTGACCTCGGACACCGGAGGGACCGGCACGGAGACCGCCGCATCGGCCATGTAGCCGTCCAGCTCGGCGGTGACGTCCAGCTTCACCAGGTCCCCGGGCTGCACGGACCGGTCGCCCGGGATCCCGTGCACTGCCTCGTCGTTGACGCTGATGCAGATGGAGCCGGGGAAGTTGTAGACCACCCGGGGTGCCGAGCGCGCCCCGTGCTCCGCCAGCACCCGCGCCCCCACCGCGTCCAGCTCCGCGGTGGTGACCCCGGGGCGGAGCTCCCGCTCCATTGCCTCCAGGGCCAGGCGGACCACCCGCCCCACCCGCTGCATCGCCTCCAGCTCCCGCTCCGACCCGATCGACATCGCCCCTCCCGGGCTCCCGGTTCCGTGAGTGATCTACCGCCGCGCGCCCAGCGCCAGCAGGTTGGCGAAGAGCCGCCACGCCCCCGGCACCCCCTCGGGGAGCTGCCGGAAGAAGGCCAGCCCGGTGTACACGTAGGTCCCCTCCCCGTACGGGGCCACCAGGAGCCCTCCGCGCAGCGGCCGCTCCCCGGGGTCCGCCATCTCCAGGAGCGGGGTGTAGCGGGGGTCCCAGGTACGGGCGAAGTACAGCCCGCGCTCCTGGATCCACCTGGCGAAGTCCCGCTCCGTGATCCGGTTCGGGGTGGTGAGCACCGGGTGCGCCGGCTCCAGGATCCGTACCGGGGAGGCCTCGTCGGAGACCCGGTCGTGGGGTCGCCCCATGGTGAGCGGGTAGGGGGTGAAGCCCCCCTCCACCAGCTCGTACTTGTTGTACTGCACCACCAGCGTCCCGCCGCGGCGCACGTACTCCAGGAGCCGCGCGTTGCCGGCCGCCAGGTCGGGGCGCACCTCGTACGCCCGGCTCCCCGCCACGATCACGTCGTAGCGGTCCAGATCGGCCTCGGCCAGTGCCCGCGCGTCGAGCAGGTCGGGGGTGATCCCGAGCTGCGCCAGCACCCCCGGCCCCTCCTCCCCCGCGCCCTCGATGTATGCCACCCGGAGCCCCGCCGGCACCCGTACCTCGAAGGCGCGGACCGTCGACGAGGCGGCATGGTAGAGCGGGCGGGCGCGGACATGCGGGTAGTCGATCAGCTGCACCCCACGCGCGTACACCGCGCCGTCCGCCGCCTGGAAGCGCGCGGACACGGGGTGCGCGCCCTCCGCTGCCCCCGCCGGGGCGTGGATCGTCACCTCCATGTCGCGCGTCGCGTCCGCCGTGGGGAAGCGCACCGGGAGCGACGCCGGCTCCGCGCGCCAGCCGGCCGGTGCCTCCACGCGGAGCGTCCCCTCGGTCTCGCGCTCGGCGGAGAGCCGCACCCGGTAGCGCAGTGGCGGGCTCGCCCCGCCGGTGGGGAGGATGCTGACCACCGGCTCCAGCCGCACCGAGACGGCGGGGACCACCAGCACGGGGCGGCGCAGCTCGCCCTGGCGCGGGTCCACCTCGCGGAAGGTGGCCTCCGCGTCCAGCCGGAGCCGCGCCCGCGCCACGGTCACCACCGCGCGCGCCCACACCGGCCCGGGCTCGAACGGCTCGCCGCGCACCTCCTCCGCGCCGGGGCCGTCGGGCCAGCGGTACATGCTCCCCTGTCGGGGCGCGCGCAGGAAGTACGGCTCGGTAGGCGCCACGTCCGCCGGCACCCGCACCCGCCAGCGCCGCGCGGCCAGCGTGCCGGTCGCCAGCGCGCGCGGCGCGGGGGCGGTGTCCAGCGCCTCCGCCATCCACCCCGCCGGTAGCACGGGGAACAGGGTGTCGACCGTCACCGGGCGCGCGCCGCCGTTCCACAGCGACAGCTCCAGGATGAAGCTCTGCCCGGGGACGATCCGCGCGTCGTCGGCGGTCGCGTCCAGTACCAACCCGGACGCCAGCGCCAGGGCGCGCTGCGCCGCCTCCAGCTCGGAAGCGCGGTGCGCGGCGTGGGGGTCGGGGCCTTCGATCACCTCCCGGGGCAGCGCCGTGGGCGCGAGGATGCGCACCAGGTCGGCCAGCGCCGGTACCATCGTGTCCGGGCGGAGCGGGTTCGCGGTCTGCCGCACCTTCTCCACCGCCCCGGCGTAGGCGCCCGCCGCCCGCTCCAGCGGGTGGAGCCGGCGGGGGAGCCGGTCGGGAGCGAGGCGGGGAAAGGAGAGCGTGGTGTCCACCCCCTCCCACAGCGACGCCTCGCCCGCCCCGCCCTCGGGGAAGACGCGGCGCAGATACGCCCAGCGCGGGCCGGCGGACTCCGGGCGTCCCATGTCCTGCGAGCGGTGGCGCGAGCGGCTGGCCATAGCCAGCTGGTACGGCGAGCGGCCGGTGAGCGGGTCCAGACCGCCCACCTCCAGCCGCAGCGTGGAGCCCTCCGCACCACCCCAGAGCGACTGGTACAGCTTGGCCGGGCGCCACGTCGCCACCCCCTCGGCGAGCTGCTCCGGGAAGCGTGCGGAGTTGCTCGCGGCGAAGAACGCCTCCCGGCCGATGATCGCGGACGCCTGGTGCTGGCCGTGCCCGTCGCGCGGGGTGCCGCTGAAGACGGTGACCACCACGTCCGGCCGGAAGCGCCGGATCACCCACACCGCGTCGCGCAGCAACTCCTCGCGCGGCCACTGGCGGAACGCCTCGTCGGCGCTCTTGGAGAAGCCGAAGTCGTAGGCGCGGGTGAAGAACTGCCGCGCCCCATCCACCCGGCGGGCGGCCAGCAACTCCTCGCTGCGCAGCAGCCCCAGCCCCTCCCCCAGCTCGGGCCCGATCCCGTTCTGCCCCCCCTCGCCGCGGGTCAGCGACAGGTAGGCCACCTCGGCCCCCTCCACCAGCGCCAGATGCGCCAGCAGCGGGGTGTACTCGTCGTCGGGGTGGGCACCCACCATCAGCACCCGCTTGGTGGTGCCGATCCGGCGCAGCGCCAGCCCCAGCGCGGCGGCGCCTCGGTACTCGCCCACGCCGCCCGTATCCGTCTGCTGGGCCGGGGCGGGGGACGGGGCGCAGAGGCCGGCAGCGAGCGTCGCCACGGTGGCGCCGGTGCGGAGGAAGCGCGTTCCGTTCATGCCTGAATAAGCTAGGGGCCCGCGGGGCGAGCACAAGGTGCGCCCGCGCCGAGGGTGGGGCGCCGATGCCGCGGCGTCGC
>DATAAL010000401.1:0-2455 GCA_036260145.1 Longimicrobiaceae bacterium
CCGATCATCGCCTTGAACTCCTTGACCCCGTGGATCGGCTCGGGGGTGTACGGGCTGGTGAAGACGATGTCCGGCGACATGTACCGCTCCGCGGCGGCCAGGTCGCCCCCGCTCACCACTTCCTCGAGGTAGCGGCGGACCAGGTCCTTGTTCCGTTCCAGCATGATCTCTCCTCCTGTCCGGGTGATCGGGCCACAGGCGACTGACGGAGACAAGCTGGCGCGCCGCGCAGCCGTCCACATCGGGAGGTTTCCCTATGCGGACGGAGCGTCGGGGGGGTCGAGGAAGCCGTGCTGGATGGCGAAGAGGGCCGCGGCGGCCCGCGAGGAGACTCCGGCCTTGGCGTAGATGTGCTGGATGTGGTGGTCGACGGTCTTGCGGGAGATCCCGAGCCGCTGCGCCATCTTCTTCATGGAGAGACCGCGCGCCACGAGGCGGAGCACCTCCACCTCGCGCGGGGTGAGATCGACGGGATTCCTGCGCGCCGTCTGCGGGGCCGCGCCGGCCGCGGTCAGCACCGCGTCCACGGCGCGGGGCTCGAGGCGCCCATCGCGCGCCTCCTGCCGGAGCTCCGCCGCCGCCCGTGCTGCTCCCAGCGCCTGCCGGTGGGGACGAGGCTGCGTCATGGCCTGGTAGACATCGGCGGCGGCCAGGATCCGCGCGGCGAGCGGGAGCATAGCGGCAGGGACGCGGTGCGGATACCCGGAGCCGTCCATCCTCTCGTGGTGGAGCGCGGCCAACCCGCCCACCTGCGCCAGCGCCCGGACGCGCGAGAGCACCCGCTCGGTGTAGTAGGGGTGGAGTCGCACCCGCTCCCACTCCGCCTCGCTCAGCGGACCTGGCTTCTCCCAGATCCCGCTGGGCACTCCGACCCGCCCGACGTCGTGCAGCAACCCCGCCCGGTACAGCGCCACGACATCGGCCTCGGGGAGCCCCGCGGCCCGGGCGGCCTCCGCGGCCAGGTGCGCGACGCCGCGCGAGTGGCCTGCCGTACAGGGCGACTTCAGGTCCGCGAAGTCCGCGACGGCGAGAAGCCCGGAGTCCAGCTCCGCCTCGGTGAGCACCCTCGGGCCGCCGGGCTCCGCGGCGAGCACGGCTTCCCAGGGCTCCCCGACTTCCAGGTCCGCGCAGAGGGCTCCGCACTCCCGGCAGAACAGCTCTGCGACCGTGGGATCGTAGGCGGCACCCATGCGCTCCCGGACTACCTCGCGTGCCGCCCCTAGCCCGCCGATCCGGCGGAAGGTCTCCGCGTCCCCGGCCACCTGCACGACACGCACGGCGAGCGGGATGGTCTCGCCCCGTGCGCCCGCCGGGCCCCGGCCGTCCCATCGCTCGAAGACGTACCCCAGCGCCTCTCCCACCTCCGCTCCGAACCCGAGCTGCACCGCGAGCCGCCGACCGACCTCGCAACTCGCGAGCAGGAGGTCGGCCACCGAGCCCGGACCCGCCGCGAGGGCGGAGACCACGGTATGGATCCGGCGGAGCGGGGAGCGTCCTGCACCCGCGTACAGTACCAGGTCGCGGAGCAGGTCCGCAGGGCGCTGCAGCTCGAAGGTGGCCGCGCGGGCCTGCGCCGCGATCTCGTCGTCGAACCACGCAGAGAGCTCGAAGGCGTGTGAGGTGCAGCCGATCCAGCGCAGCAGCGCGAGGTGGTACACCTCGGTCAGCTCCGGCTCACCCAGGCCGAACGCCCTCCCCAGCCGGACGGCGAGGATACATACCCGCTGCTGGTGCTCCATCGGCTGCCCCATCCCGAGGTCGGTAGCCAGGGAGAGGGCGGCGACCAGCTCCGAAGACCGTACTCCCGACGAATCCACGCTCATCGTCCTCTTCGCGGCGCGGTGTCCTGGTGCCAACTTGTGGAGCCTGCCCTCCCCTTGCAAGCTTGTCCGCACCCAGGCTGCTCCGGGGATCTCTCATCCGCGCGCCCAAGCATGGCTCCAGCCCGCTACCTCGTCGTCCTCAACCCCGCCGCCGGACGTGGCGCCGCCGCGCTGGCCCACCACGCGGTCGAGTCCGTGCTCGACGGCGCGGACGTACGCTACGAGCTGGCTTTCACCCGGGCCCCCGGTCACGCGGTGGAGCTGGCGGAGCGGGCGGCGCGCGAGGGATGGCCAGCGGTGGTCGCGGCGGGGGGGGACGGGACGGTACACGAGGTGGCGAACGGGCTGCTGCGCGCCGCGGGGGACGCGCCCACCCTCCCGCTGGGGATCGTCCCGGTGGGAAGCGGGAACGACTTCGCCAAGCTGGTGGGCGCCCCCACCGACCCCGCGGCGGCGATGCGGCGGATCCTGGCGGCGGAGCCGCGCCGGGTGGACGCGGGGCGGGTGGGGGACCGCTACTTCATCAACGGGGTGGGGATCGAGGCCGCCCGGGTGCGACGCCTGCGCGGGACGGCCATCTACCTGTGGGCGCTGGCGCGAGTGCTCCCCGGTTTCCGCCCCCCGCAGATCCG
>DATAAL010000402.1:0-11898 GCA_036260145.1 Longimicrobiaceae bacterium
TGTTCAGGGTTGCCGCTGTGGGGTTTTCCCCTATACCGCAGCACCGAGGGCTTGTCGAACAGGTATTGGACCGTCAGGAGCAGGTTCAGGACTGGCAGCGTCTGGAAGAGCGGTGGCAGGAATTCGTGGATGAGGTGATCAAGCGCGGAAAGTGCGTTAAGGGAATGGAGTGGTTTAACATAGAGCCTGTCTTCGTCATAATGATTGACGACTGCGATCTGCAGGTGGGAAGGCTGCGTGAGCTGGTGCCTGCACTACGGTTGCTTTACCATCCGAACGTCTTCTTTATCGTTGCTGCTGACCAGCGTCACATGGCCGACATGTTGAGCTTGAGCTTCTACGGCCAGCAGAACAAGGTTGCTCAGCACCAGAATACCAGGCCGGATCATGTGATTGAATTGGTCAAAACAGACCGCTGGGCTGGTGAGCTCGCGGAGTCCTCGGTTCATAAGGTGTTTCCGTTGAAGAACCGGTGGAAGCTCCGCCGGCTCGCCCTTCACGAACTGCTCAATTTTCCCAAGCACAGTCCAACAAAAAAGCTGAAGGATATTCTAGACGAGTGGCCACAGGATCCCAAGGTGGAGTTAAAGTGGGGCCCATTAGGGACGTACTTGATGCAGATGGCCGGAAGTGCGCCGGATGCTGACGCGGTGGAGGTGCCCGTGGCCGAAACTGTGTCAGTTCTGGACGAAGTCGAGCTTCCACCGATCATGTCATATCGTACAGCACAACAGATTTTCGAACAGGCATCGGCTCAGAAGGGAGCAAGGGAGGGTGCATTAGAAGCGATTCGCCACCTCCTTGGAAGAGGTGATTCAGATGACCTTGTGAGAATCACAAAGCGCCGCAAACAAGTGGTAGAGAAGAAAATCTCGGAACGCCGTAAACAAGCGGTAGCGGAGAGGGAGCCAGATCCGATCATTGAGTACTATGCTACAGGTAAATTGGCCGCTCTCTTTCATGAGGGTTTTCGGGAGCAGACCGGGGAGGATAGTAGTATAGTACTGAGTGCGAGACCTGATTTTGCATACAGTACGCATTCAAGCATTACGCTGCTATCAGCAGCCGGCAGCGCTCGCAGGGAAGATGAGATCACCTCGGCCATTATTGCTGCCAGCCTCCGCGACGACGGTTATAGTGTAATTGCGACAAGTCTCGGCTGGGACATCCGTCTTGCGCTCGCCTGGACCGAAGAGCGCGTGTTCGTGGACAACATGAGCTTGGCGTTAGCGTTCCAGTGGCCAGTTCATGTACATCCTTCGCCGCTAAGACTCTTAATGTGGTCCAGAGATTGGCGGGAGTTCGTTCATGGCCTGCAGGAGCATCCGGACAATCGGCGGGAGCGTATTGCGTATGCGTGGATTTACTACCAACTGATGTGGCTGCGCAGTGTTCAGAAATCTATGCCTCCCAAGGGCCTTCCCCATCCCCTCAAGGCGCGCTTCCCCGAAAATAGTGGTGGCGACTTATGGCAGACGCTCCTCAGCCAAAAACCGGGGCCTGGTAGCGAACAGAAATTTTGGACTCGAAGAATGCAAAGATTAGCAATCCCGGAACTCGGGATTCCGTTAGAGGTGCAAAAATCTCTGTTGGAAAATGTGAGTGACGATGACCTGGAGTGGCTTCGGGAGCAGCGCCGCCGATATATTACTGACGCGATCGTTGCTGCGGCCGACCAAACAAGTGGCAGGAAAGTGGACGCTGAGGATGAGGGACTAGTGAGTCGCATAATTGAGAAGTTCGAGACGCGACATAAGAACAGCCATGGATCGTCTTCTTCCTGGTCAGAGAAGGTTGATAAGAGCTCCTAACAAAACTCTAGAGGCGGTCTCGCCAGGAGTTCACCATAGCCAAGTGCTGAGGGTAGCGATGTCCCCTCTGGCCTGCTGCCGACCTCATGCTGTACCAGTTTTGTTAGGAGCTCTAAGCGCTCGGCTGCCCACCAGGAAATGAGTGAAGAGGCTCAATGACCATCGACGAGAAAGCCTTCGTCGATCGGCTGTACGCCGACGCACTCGCAGCCGACCTGCGTATGCCGGACGCGTTTGTGCGGGCGCGCACCCACACAAGTTGGGATTCGATCGAAGCGCGGTTGCGCGAGCGCGCCGAGGTGTACCGGCAGGAGCTGTCCGCGACCCCTGCCGCGGCTCAGAGCGCGATTGAGGCTGCCAAGGCGAGATGGTGTGAGGTCGTGGGCGATGGCAATTCAGTGCGTGTAGCAAGGCTGCTCGCGTGCGCTGCGAGGCGGCTCCTGCAGGCTGATGGGCGCGAGATGATTCTCCGCGTGGATCGGGACGAGCCGGGTCGGGAGATCTTGCGCTGGCGTTTCGTGTCGCTCGCGTTGCCGCTAGGAATTCTGGTCGTCGCTGCCACTCGTCGTGGCTCGCCGCCGCCCGCCGCCGTTCGACTCCTGCACCCGCCCATGGCGCCGGACGTGCCGGTAGCACAGCAGCACGTGCACTACGCGGCCATGATGTCGTTCGAGGAATTGTGGGCCTCGCTCCGGCTACGTGCGCTACTGCATCCTGCGGATCTCCTGAAGAGTCTCCGGGAAGAGCGTGCGTACTGTCCTCAGCTTCACGGAGGAAGGTGCCTCGGCGGCAGGACTGATGAGGAGAAAGAGCGTGGCAAGAAGCGCTCGCTAGAGCGCGCCCGGCACATGGGTGAGTGGTGTGACCTCATTCAGCAGGCGTTCATCGCCCGCCACGTTCTGGACCGTCACGCGTATCACGCCGGCCCGCTCTCCAGTTGCAGTGACCGCGAGTGCATGGAGGGCGCAATACGGTTGCGGCACTTCACCTCCGGGCGAAGCAGACTGGGCTACTCGGCGGCCGCGTATCCCTGGCCGGGCGAGCGGTACAGCCTGCAGCGCCAGGTCCGTAAGGCCACTGAGCCAGCAGGGTGGGGCCGGGGTGATGGGCGGCGGCACAAGCTGTTGTCGAAGCTCGCCGCAGAAGAGCGCGATATCCTCATGCGCGCCTTCGAACACCTGTGCGTGGCCGAGACTGAGCCACCGGACAGGACTGCGGACGACATCGACCCGTTGTACGAGAGGCTCTTCCTCCAGTACCTGCGGATCAAGACCGCCGTGTTCGGTCTGCTCGTCCATCCGCCGGGCGAGCGCGGCCTGAAGAGCTTCGTCGATCACTTCAAGCAGATCAAGGTCTACGCGCCGGAATCAGCCCTTCTCCGACCTGCCGTCCACATGGAGCCGGGGCTAAGGATTCGTGCCGTTGAGCGCCGTGTAGCACCCGACGCGTGGCCGACGGCATGCGAGCGCTGGGACCGGGAGGACGGCGCCCGGCTCGCTTCTCCATCCGAGCAGGAGAAGGCGTGGCTGGTCCACTTTCAGCGAAGCGGGCATCGCAAAGGTGCCCTTCCGCTGTTCGGCGATGCGATTCGCCAGATGAACGCCGATGCCGACAGAATGATACGGGCCCTTGCTGCGCAACCACGTCGGTTGAACACACTCCGGGGGATCGACGTCGCTGGGGTGGAGGTGGACCAGCCGCTCTGGGTGTCGGCGGAGACCCTTCGCCACGTGCGAGCCCGTTCGTCGGAGATCGCCGGGCGGCGCCCCGGACTCAAGTTACAGCCATTGCGCCTGACGCTGCACACGGGTGAAGACTTCGACTGGCTGACCTCGGGAGTCCGCGCGGTTGCAGAGCCGTTTCACTGGAAGCTTATCGAGCGGGGGGATCGTGTCGGGCATGGTATCGCAATCACGCTCGATCCCAAGGACTGGTGGAAGCGCAAGGAGGGGCAGGTCTTCGAGGTGAAAATGTTTGATCGCCTCCTCGACCTCGCATTCCTCGCCGAGTACACGGACCGTGATCGTGGCGAGGAGCAGAGTAAGTGGCTGGCTCACCAGATCGAGATGATCATCAAGGAGCTAGGCCTTCAGGTAAAGCTCGACGGCACGTGCGCAACGGATACCGATCTCATCGAAACCGCCAAGGAGGTCTGGCGGGCGCTCGGCGACCGCACGATGCGGAGACTGGCCGCCGGGTTTGATCAATGCGGTGACGTCCAGAAACCGCATGAGAAATGGCTCCAACACTACCTCTGGAACCGGAGCACGCAGAAACGTGCCCATGAGACGATCTGGATGAAGGTCGACGACGATCGGGGCGGGTTGCGGATCGCGAGCCAGCGAACCGAGCGCGATCTGCTCGTGAAAGCGCGCAGACGCCTGATCCGCGAGGTGGCCCGCTGGCAGGTCTGCATCGAGTCCAATCCGAGCTCGAATCTCATCGTAGGGGGGCTCGACGCCATGGGAGCGGCGCAGGACTTCCTGCAGCGGAGGCCTACACGCCATGACCACCGCGAGGCGGAGACGCTCACGTGGACGATCAGCACCGACGACCCGATCACGTTCTCGACGACGCTCGCGGACGAGTACGCCTACGCCTGGGCAGGGATGGTGCTGCGGGAGGGCAACCTGTACGACCCCGCCTATGCGCGCGCGCTCCTCGAGGAGGCGGCGGCGACTTCCATGCGAATGAGGTTTACGATTCCGCCCACAGATCGCGAGCGTAAGGGTAGAGACAGCCGCAAGAGGAGAGGGAATGCGCGTTCCGATTGACAAGGTTTTGACTCGCCTGCACCAGGTCGGGTACTACGTCGCACATGTGCCGGCCGAAGGTGAAGACCCCGTTCAGGTGGTTCTCGAGATCTCGCGCTCCCTGGGTGAGCTGTTCGTGCCGATGGACTGCGATCCAGCCGAACCCGTGATTCGTACGGCTCCGGTGCGGAGCCGCTGGGCAGCTCCGTTTGACCGGCCGGAGCAAATCGGGTGGCATGGTGACTTCTCCAGCTACGAAGATCGGCCGGAACTCAGTCTCGTCTACATCACTCGCCCTGATCCCCGGGGCGGCAACTATGGTGCTTGGCGGCTCGCCTCCGTCGCGCGGGTCATCACAGCCTTACGTGCGACGGACGAAGGTCGTGCGGCGTTCGGCCTGTTGAGCCAGGAGCGAATGCCGTTCAGCTATGCAGATGGTGAGGAGCCGCGTTGGTTTCACATCATTGAGCCGGCACCAGATGATACTTTCGGGCTTAGGTTCTATCTCCCGTCGATCCGCCGCGGCTGCCTGGGAGAGTACGGCGAAGTACCCGTCTGGGTTGAGACTGCACTCAACGCTTTGGAGCGTGCGGCGGATAGTGTTGGTGAAGTTATCCCAACGCAGCAGGGATCCCTCCTTATCGCGAGCAACTGGTATGCCCTGCACGACCGCGTCCAGCAGACGATTAGTCGTACTCAACCCAATAGGGAGGCGCTGCTCTGCTTCGTTGCTCACCCGTACGTTGGGGGATTTCGCAGTCTCGTTACCTGATTGCAGGGCCTTCCACCGCTTCCTAGCATTTTACGTGCAGGTGGTATATTGTTTGTAGGTCCTTTGTAGATGCCATCGATAATCGAGAATAATCGATTATGTCTGCTGCGAAAACCGTCGAATTCCCCGTGGTGGGCCGTCGGTCCCCGGAGATCCTGCGTCTCGCTCAGACGCTCAGGTCCTCGCTAGCCGGGGCATCCCTATCCCGATCCACTCGCGCTCGATCTCGGCGAACCGCGGAGCATTTGCACCAGGATAGCAGCGATAGGAGCATCCATATTCGCACTGCGGACATCGACCTGGATCTCATGGTTGTAGTGAACGCGCTCGGCGAAGGAGGGAGCATGGCGCCCAGCATGGTCACAAAGCTGGTCCGGACCGCACGCGAGCAGCAGCCGGGGAAGACCGTGATCGTTGTCCTGGACGAGGAGAGCCCGGAGGCCGTATGTGCTGCCCGGGTCGCGGGGGCCAGCGAGTTCCTGGGAAGGGACGCGATCGACAACGAGGAAGCCGTGTACTGGCGGTTCCGGAACGCATCGCTACTGTACCACGTGGATCTGGCGCTCGCAAACGCAACACCTGCGGAGCCGGTGGAGCCACGGCCCCTCACGGTGCGCAAGTCCGCTCGCCTCTCCAGGTCGGGGATAAGCAAGGCAGACGCCGTGATCGATGCTGCAGTGGCCAAACTCCCGACGGCGGAGGAGCGCCGCGGCCGCGAGCCGAACCTGCTCGAGATCGTAGCCCCAGACCTTCGCGATGCGGAATCCGGGAGGCTGGATGCCCGGCGCATTGCTGCTGCCACCGGCCTATCCCTCGCGGCGCTGGCGCGGGCATCGGGCGTCACTCAGCAGGCGCTCTCCGCCACACCGGACTCGCCCGGGGCCCAGGCCGGGCTCCTCCCCATCGCCCGGCTCTCGTCGATGCTCGACGAGATGTTCCCGCCCGAGCACAAGCGAGTCTGGCTACAGACCCCGCATCCCCGGTTCGGCGGTCGTAGTCCTGCCCGGGCTATCGAGGAGGGGGATGCGGAGCTCGTGATGTTGAGCGTCGAGAGCGCACTCGAAGGGCATCCGGACTGATGCCGCCGGGAGGCCGCTCCTCCCCCAGCTCGCGAAGCTCACCGCTCGGTCCGGAGCAGAGGGCAGTTCGTACCCTCGCCCGCCGGATCGCTCGGGCTCCGCTGGTGGAGGTGGAGGGGACACTGTGCCGCGCCGTGCGCGCGAAGTACCTCCGGCGTACGCCGCCCCAGCCACTTTACTACGGTGGATCGGAAATCGGCGCCCGGTACACACCCCGGGGTGGACCCGCCGGGCTGTACCTCGCGAGCGACCCGGCGACCGCCCTCGCCGAGATCCGGGACCTGATGCAGAGCCCCCGAGGACAACTGCTCCCGTCGGCACGCCGCGATCCGGTCACGCTCGTGTACGTGGAGACGGAGGTGGGACGGGTCCTGGACCTAACCGATGCGACGATCCGCCGTGCGCTGCGGATCGGCCGCAAGGCGATCATGGCGGAGTGGCATGAGCCGATGCTCGCCTACCTCGCGGGGAAGGGACCAATGCCGCTGACGCAGCAGATCGGGGTGGCAGCCCATATCTCGGGCATCGTCGGGGGGATCCTCTTCCCCTCGGTCCGGTGGAAGGGCGGCCTGTGCCTAGTGGTGTTCCCGGATCGGCTCGCGAAGGGGGACCGGGTCGCCTCGTACGATCCGGAGGGTGTGCTCGCGCAGGTACTGATGCCGCCCGCGCCGTGATCTCCCCGCGATCCGGAGCACGTCCGTCCCATGATCTTCGGCTCGCTCGGCCAGCACAAGGTCGCAACGGGCGGCTCCCGCTTCACGAGCGAGATCCTGCCGCCCTACATGCGACGCAGTCCGCGCAGAGACTCGCAAAGCGGCCGAGCAGGGCATCGAGCGCTTCGGGGAGGACTACGGGGCGAAGTACCCCAAGACGGTAGCGTCGCTCACGCGCGAGCAGGACAAGTTACTCACCTACTTCGACTTCCCCGCCGAGCACTGGAAGCATCTGCACACCACCAACCCGATTGAGAGTACCTTCGGCACCGTGCGGCTGCGGCAGCGGGTCACCAAAGGGACCGACTCCAGGACCCGAGGGCTGGTCTTCGCCTACAAGCTCGTGGATATGGCAAGCCAGCGCTGGAGGAAGCTGGATGGCAGTGCCCTGCTCCCCCGGGTCCGAGCGGGGGTGAAGTTCACCGATGGCGTTCAGGTCGAATGCGACGATCCACCCCGGCGGAAGGACGCCGTCTGATCATCCCCGATCCACAACTCTTGACCATACCTCCAGAGCTGGCCCGCAACCTTCGTGGAGAGATGAGGCTGTATGAACGGAAGCGCTGATTCGGCAGGAAAGCCCATGGAACGGGTAGCGCGCGCTCCGGACCAGACACGGGAGACCCCTCCGGTCTGCGTCCGGTGCGGGCGCGCCGTCCTCGTGCACGCGGCGGCGTACGAGGTGTTCGAGCGTATGCACTGGCTGTGCTTCCACCTGGAGTTCGAGCACGACGGCGACCCGGATGCTCCCTGCGGCGATCCGTCCTGCCCGTGGTACCACCTCCAGGTGTTCCGGCGCGAGCTGGCGTCGCTCGGCCGTGACCCGGAGGAAGTCCTGAGCAGCGCGATCCACGAGCGCTGGGGCCTGTAGGGTCCGGCCGGTCCGTTGCGAGCGCCGTGGGTGGCACGCGGCCGTCCGCCCGCGCCGGCCCGGCGTTCCGGGCGTTGATGGGTGCCGGGCAGGCGACGAGGGGCCGGATCGCGAAGATCCGGCCCCTCATCGTCCCCAGCCCCGGTCGGGTGGTTCGTCCGCGCGACGGCAAGGCCTTCCGGCCCCGGAGCTACGTCACGCGGCGCGGGTGGCCAGCCGCCTCTCCACCCGGAAGAAGGCCAGCACCGCCTCCGGGTGGAAGCTGCTCCCCGCTCCGTTCTTCAGCACGGACTCCCACAGCTTCCGCGGGAGGTTCTCGCGGTACGAGCGATCGGAAGTCATGGCGTCGTAGGTGTCCACCACGCGGAGGATCCCGGCGAGGAGGAACTCCGGCTCCTCCGGGGAGATGCGGCTCGGGAGCCCGGCGTAGTCGGTGTACTGGTTCTCGATCAGCGGGGCCAGCCTGCGGAGCGAGGGGATCGCCGTCACGATCTGCGCCCCCACCCGCGTGTGGGAGCGGATCTCCTCCAGCTCGTCCGCGGTGAGCGGGGTGGTCTTGTGCAGCAGTTCCAGCGACACCCCCAGCTTGCCGATCTCGTGGAGAACCGCCGCGGTGTGGAGCAGCTCGATCCCGTCCTCCTCCACGCCCAGCTCCTCCGCGACCTGGCGCGACAGCTCCGCCACGCGCGTGCAGTGCCCGTGCATGTACGGGTCCTTGGCCTCCATGGTGATCGCCAGCGCGCTCACCATCTCCACCTGCGCCTCGCGGATCGCCCGCTGGAGGCGCGCGGTCTCGCGGAACATCTCCCCCCGGAGCGCCTGGAGGTCGCGCCGGATGCGGTCGATCGCCTCCCGGATGGAGGTGCGGACCTGCTCGGTGCTCAGCGGCCGCGGGAGGACCCCGAACGTCTCGGTCCCGAACGACGGGCGCGCCGAGAGGGTGGTGGTTCCGGAGAAGGGCGCGCCTTCCTCCACCACCACCAGGTGCTGGCCCAGCTGGTTGAGCTGCCGGAAGCGGCGCAGGTAGCCGATCCCTTCCAGCGAGCCGCTCGACCCCAGGTCGGTGACCACCACGTCCGGGATGATCCCCTCCTCCAGGACGTTCAGGGCCTCCTCGCCGCTGGGGACGGTGAGCATCAGATGGCCCTCGGCACGAATCACCGGGTCGAGATCCGCGACCACCTCCTCGCGGTCGCTCACCAGCAGGACTCTCCCGTGGAACATCAGCGGCTCCCTCCCGGGAAGGCGCCCAGAGCGACCGACCTCGCCGGGGGCTCGCCGGAGGCAAGCTCCTCGACGAACAGGACGTGGTCCTGGTTCAGGGCGAGGAACGGGAAGGTCGCGCCCGTCCTCTCGCAGCGGGCGTTGGTCACGCAGATGAACCCCTTGAGCATCGAGAGGTGGTCCGTCAGGCGCGTGTTCGGCGCCTTGTGCAGGTGACCGCCGATGATCCTGCCGTCGGTGAGGTGGAACCGGTGCGGGAGCGGGACCTTGTTCCCCACCATCGAGGGGGTCCTGGGAACGGCCTGCGGCCGGGGGGCGGGGGTGGCTTGGGCGATCATGGCTCGTCTCTCGGGGTCGGGGTGAGTTGCCGCACCCGTCATAGAGCAAGCCATGGTCCGGGAGCGTCACTCCCGCTCAAGCCCATGAACGCCAGCCACTTATGGGATCTGCCGGAAACCGGGGCTCACCGCCCCGTCCGTCCAGATTTTCGACACCAGGGGGCGTACGTCGTGGTAAGACCTTGCGGGAAAACGACTTGAGGAAGGTGTAAAAGATCCGGACAGTGTCAGGGCGCTGGAAGCGTGCCTAGCGCCGCCTGCGGACGCCGCCCTTCCGCTGCGGCTGGTCGTGCCGGAACACGTTCTCGAAGCGGTGCCCGCGGACCACCACCCCCCGGGGAGTCGTGCTCTCCACCTGGGCGAGGACGCGGTTGGTGACCACCGAGGCGACGGGGTCGGCCAGCGACATCATCTCGATGTAGAGGTCGATCCCGCGGTCCAGGTCCACCTCGTCTCCGAGGTCGTCCAGGAGGTCCAGGGCGTTGGCCACGTGGATCTCGATCACTGCCTCCTCGGAACGCGCGGCGGCGATCAGGAGCTTGCGGCGGGCCTCTCCGCTCAGGCGCTTGCGGAACCAGTTGAACATGTCTTCCTCGGCTGGGAACGCGAGTGCCGAAAGATGCTCTCCACGGAGGGGCGGCGCAAGATCGGGTCCCCCCGGGGATGGTTCCCCGAACCGGTCCCGATTATATTTGTAAACGGCGTTTTCCGCGGATGATGGGGGAGCGCCGGGCGCTCCGGCCGGCCCACCGACCGGGACGCGAGTGAAATCAGCGTGCAGGGAAATTTCTTCAATGGCGAATCCGTTCCTCAGCTCCGAAGAATACGACGAGCGGGCACACCGCTTCTATGAGACCGGCGAGTACGACGTGGCGCTGGAGGTGCTCCGCGAGGGGATTCGCCAGCACCCGGACTCGGCGCTGCTCCACGTGGGGATCGGGTACGTCCGTATCGCCCGCGAGGAGTACGCGTGGGCGCGCCGCTCCTTCGAGGCGGCGCTGGAGATCGACGACGAGTACGAGGACGCCTGGGTCGGCCTGGGCGAGACGCTCCTCAAGTTCGGGGACATCGAGGGTGCCCTGCGCTGCTTCGGCCAGATCGACGTCATGGGGCTCTCCGACGACCTGGAGATCGGGCTGGCCGTGGGACGCGCCCTGTACCGCGAGGGGCTCTTCACCCATGCCCGGCACCGCTTCACGGCGCTGGTGGCGGCCCACCCCGAGAATTCCGAGGTTGCCGCGGCCCGCGGATACACCCTGCACGCGCTGGGGGACGACATCGGCGCACGGCGCGAGCTCCGGCGCGCGCTGCGCCTGGACCCCGAGCTGCACGAGGCCCGCATCTACCTGGCGCATCTCCTGTACGACCGCGGCGACGCCCACGGAGCGCTCCGGGAGATGGAGCGCGTCCCTCCGCACGAGCACTGGGACACCCTCTCCGTCTGGCGCTTCATCGACCTGAAGTGCTCGGTGCACGGCTGGTCGGAGACGGACGCCGCCTTCGAACCGTGGCGGGCGCGCCTGGAGGAGCTGGAGGGGGATCCGGACGAGGTCGAGCACCTCCTCGCGGAGGTGGAGGCTGCCTTCGAGGCGGGCGGGGAGGAGGCGATCGGACGCGCCCTGGCGGTGGAGCAGGAGGTGGAGCGCCTGACGCGCGCCCTCCCGCCGGCCACCTTCCCGATCGCGCTGGGGACGGGGGTCCACCGGGTGCGGACCATGGAGGGCGCGGTGTTCACCGGGAGCTGGGAGGAGATCGTGCGCGCCATGCGCGACGCCTCCCCGCACCCGGGCGACTCGCTGGCGGCGTTCATGCTCCGTCTCTCGGAGGCGGTCCGCAGCCGGACCGGGGAGCGTCTTTCGTGCGACGACGCGGAAACCTTCCTCCGCGGGAGCGCCCGCCTGGGGCTGCTGGACATCGAGGCGTAGCCGGGAACGGGCTCCGGCACCGGAGCCCGTTCCTTGCAGGAGCCCCGGACGGAATCCGTCCGGGGCCGGTCGTGCTACCGGTCGCCGACGGCCGGATCAACCGCTGCGGGAGGTGCGCGTGGGTGGTACCAACGGGGAACCGGAATCGGCGCTGAAGCCGCTGCGGACCGCCTCGGGGGCGGTGGAGGTGCTCCGGGACAGGGAGGCGGATCCGCAGGCCCGGCGGGGTGCGCTCCTGAAGGTGATGGTGGCCCTGGAGGGCTCGCTCCGCCGTCTCCTGCGCGACGACGCCCGTGTCCCGATCGACCTCCGCCTGCAGGCCCTCGCCCCGGACGAGCTCCCCACCAGCGAGGTGGTCGCGGAGCTGCGCCGCCGCGACCGGATCTCCATCGAGCTGGCGGCCGCCTTCCAC
>DATAAL010000403.1:0-6239 GCA_036260145.1 Longimicrobiaceae bacterium
GAGGGGCTGGACTGGCTCGCCACGGAAGCGGGCCAGGCGGCCGGCGAGCTGGCGCGCGCCCTGGGCGTCGACGTCACCGTCACCGCCGACGGGCTGGAGATCGTGCTGCCGCGGACCTGCCCGCTGGACGCCTTCACCTTCCCCATCGAGTTCCCGGAGCTCAGCCGGGAGTTCATGGTGCCGGTGATCGCCCTCCCGTTCGGGTCTGCGGCGATCACCGGGAACGTGGGGGTGGCCGCGCATCTCCGGCCGATGATGGAGGTCCAGCTCGGACCGGTGTGCGTGGAGGGGCGCATCCTGGTCAACCCGCTGACGGGCACGTACAGCGTGAGCGGGAGCATCAGCATCACCGCCGCGGCCTCGCTGGGCGCGGAGGTCCGCGCGGGGCTCCGCGGCGACGTGCGTCTGGTGGTGGAGGTCCCGGTCGGCGGGGTCCCCGTTCCCATCGAGTTTCCCATCGTGGGCCTGGAGGGCGGCATCGCCGGTATGCTGCGGGGAATCGGCGGCGGGACGCTCACTGTGGGAAGCGGCCTCTCGTTCGGGGGCGGGACCCTCTCCATGGACCAGGCCCGGCAGCTCGACGTGAGGCTCGCCGCCGATCTCTTCCTGGGCGCCTACGCCCAGCTGGACATCCGGGGCGAGAACGTGTGCCGGATCTACTGGCAGCCGTACGAGTGGCACGGCGACATCGCCGGCTCGCTCGGCGTGTCGGCCGGGCTTACGGTGACCCCGGGGGCGAGCCCGGTGGTGGTTCCCACCCTCTCGTCCCCCACCTTCGGCAGCATCCCGGTCGACCGGGTCCCGCTGGCGCTCAGCCGCGAGGGGTTCGCGGACGTCTGCCCCATCAAGGACCGGGTCTGCGAGGTGCTGGAGGCTCTCGACCTCCTCCCCTCGCAGAACGGCGGCTCCTGGAGCTGGACGGGCCCCTACGGTCCGGGGCCCCGCCTTTCCGGCCCGCTCGACGTGTACCAGCGGGATCCGGGGATCGCCAGCGAGTCGTCGTGCCGCGGCGCCTGCGGGGTGAACTGCGACACCTGCCAGGCGATCCCCACCTACCGCTACACCGATCCGACCACCGGCGAGGTGTGGGAGTACACCAACTTCCAGGACTGCAACACCAACGGGGGGTGCCGCGAGCACGACGCGGCCTTCGACTGGGCGGCGGCGGTGCACCGCGAAAGGGGGCGGTGGGCCATCATCATGCCGTGGCACATGGCCGCCAACATCGAGTGCACCTGCAACAACCTGGCGGGCAACTGCATCGCCTGGATCGTGGGCCTGCCGCCGTACGACGGGAAGATCTACTTCGCGGACACCGCCACCCCGGTGGGGAACGACGGCGGGGGCGTCGGAACGAGCGGCTCCTGCCGCGAGACCTATCCGAACGCGCCGCCGTGCGTGGCGAGCTACCCGGACCGGGACACCATCCTCTCCACCTGGGGGCTGCCGAACGGCATCACCGATTTCGGAGGAGCCTACGTCGCGGAGGACTGGACGGCCGCGAGCGTGCTGGACTGCGCCGGCGGCCCCGGCAGGCTCTGGAACTCCCCGGCCACCGACCTGGGAAGCGGCCAGGCGGTGCTCGCCGGCATCCTGGAATGCATCTGCTGCTACGAGAACGACACCAGCGGCGCGAGCTGGGGCACACCGCACATCGTCATCTACGACGGGATGCCGGTGGAGCTCATCCTCGACCTCTGCGACCGCGGCCTGATCCCGCGCGAGACGTGCATCCCGATCGAGGAGGCACCCTCCGCGGCGGTGCCGTCCCTGGACAACCGCACCTGGTACCTGGCCCTTCGCGCCATCCAGAGCGGTGATTACCCGGCCGCGCTGACCGCCGTTCTCAACCGGCTGAGCGAGCGTGGAGTCATCAACGCCTCGCTCGCCTCCTGGTCGTACGTGGCGCGCGCGGACCGCGGCGAGGCGCTGACCACCTGGTACTGGATCGAGGACCCCACCACCCATGAGCGCCGCGCGGAGCCGCCCGTCACCGTGCAGGTCTACACCCCGGCCTTCGCGGACGTGGGATGGCTCTTCAGCTCCGTGATGCACGAGTACATGCACGTGCTGCAGGTGCTGGAAGGCGCGCCGGCCGAGCAGTTCGACGAGGAGGACGAGGAACGGCCCGAGTTCGCCGAGCGCAGGGAGGTGGATGCCTACCTCTGGGAGATCGAGCACGCCGTCGGCACGGGCGTGATCAACGACCCCGCACAGATGCGCGAGCTGGGCGAGCGGCTCACCACCCACTTCAACGCGATGACGCCGGCGCTGCGGGAGCAATACCAGGTCCGCTACGACGCCGCGCAGCAGCGCGTGGTGAACGTGCTCGCCGGCGCACCGGGGATGTCCATCGACGACGCCCGGCGCGTCCTTCAGGAGTCAAGCCGCGAAATCGCCGCGCTCCTGCGGCAGCGGCCAGGGAACGAGGCGGAGATCGACCGGCAGATCGAGGAGATCCGCCGCCGGCGCGAGCAGGCGCTCATCGAGGTCGCGCTGGCCGAGAACCCTGCCATCCAGGTGGTGCGTCCGGGCGAGCCCGGGACGTATCGCGTCCCCACGGTCGATGCGGAAGGGCGCGTGCGCTATCTTCACGGCGGCATCCAGGTCGCCTGGCACCTGGGGCAGGCGTCGCCGTCCGCCTACACGCTCGGGGAGGCGCTCGGCACCGGGGGCGAGATGGCGGTCGCCGGCACCGCCGTGCAGGGGAGGGTCCACCCGTTCCCGCCGGACATCGACTTCGACGAGCACATCCACGTCGTCGCCCGCAACCTCGAGGAGGCGGGGCGCCTGGCCGCGCGACAGATCATCGCCGGAATCCGGCGGATCAGCGGTGGCCCCGTCCCCGGGCGGACCGACCTGGAGTTCAGGTTCCTGCGCACCTTCCCCAGGGGCGGGCGCGGCATCAGCATGAACATCCGCGGCGTTCTGCTCCCGGACGCCGAGGTGACGCTCGGGCGCGCCATCGCACGCCTGAACGGCGGCAACATCAACACCTTCTGGCGCGGCATCCTCGCGGACGGGCGCCTGACGCCGATCACCCGCGTGGTCTTCGTCTCGGCCTCCCGCCCGGACGGTACCGAGCTGATGGGGGTGAGCGGGAGCCCCGACTTCAACCTGGCGTTCCTGGAGGACCCGGAAGATGTCCCGCGCTCCAGCCTGGCGCAGTTCGCGTGGGAGATGTGCTGCGACGCGGTACGCCGGGCGGACGCCGGCAGCTGGCTCAAGGCCGGGAAGCGGGCCTACAACTACTTCTCGACCATCGGGGACACGGCCCACATGGTGGCGCTCGAGCCGGTCTTCCGGCAGCCGGAGACGCAGGTCGAACAGTACGCCACGGTGATCGACGCGATCGAGGCGGCGCTCCTCCGGGAGGACATGCGCATCCCGCAGGCGCGGACCCGCCTGGTTACGGTCGATCTCGCGCGGAGCCAGGTGGAGAGGGTCGCCACGGTGGTGGAGAGCACGCTCCCGGACACCGGGGCCGCCCCCAGCCCGCGGACCATTGCCGCGGCGCTGCGTGAGCTGGCGGGCCGCCTCAGAGCGCGCAACGATCGCGGCCAGCTCCAGCCGGACCCCGCGCTCGCCGACGAGTTCGGGGAGCAGGCCAGCGCCATCCGGCTGCACATCGACACCGGCGTGCGTGGCCAGGTGGAGCCCATCATCAACAACGCGGTGCGTCCGGTCTGTCCCGACCTGGAGGCGTGCAGGAGGAGACGATGAGCGGCGAGCTGTTCAGGGAGGCGAACCGCCTCTGGTTCCACGAGGGTCGGACCGGGAGGGCTCTGGCCGCCTACGAGGCGGCGTTGCGCGCGGAGCCTACCGATCCGGTCGTCGCCTTCCAGCTCGCCCGCGTGCTGTCGGCGCTGGACCGCTTCGACGAGGCCCGGCTCCTGCTGGAGCGCGCGTGGCAGCACCGCGGCGCGCTCAGCGAGGCGGGGGAGCGGGCGCTGGAACGCTGGCGCGCCAGGCTCCGGGGCCCGCCGCCTCCCCGGTACTTCCCGGAGCTGCCGCCTGCGCTTCTGGACCGCGACCGCCTGGAGGCGGACCCGCTCCGCGCCCCCGACTGGCTCACCGTGGCGGACGCCGCGGCGGCGCGCGGGATGTACGGGCTCGCCGCGTACGCCATGGAGCGCCGGGGCGGCGTTCCGATCGACGCGGAGGACGCCAAGGACATCGACCGGATCGAGACCCGGCGCGCGACCGAGGAGGCGATGCTCGCCCAGATGTACGCGCGGCCACACCCGGCAGAGCGCGCGAGCCGCGACGGACCGTCCGCGACGGACACGCCGGTCCGCGACCGCTCCGAGCCGCCCATGTCAGCACCTGCCCGGCGGACGCCGGTCTCCACCACGGCGGCGCCGGCCGAGCCGCCGCGCACCCCCCCGCTCCCGGCGCTGCCGCTCACCCTCACCGTCCAGGCGCTCCCGCCCGACGGACCCGTCGGCGTACCGACCACGCTCGTCGCCACGCTCCGGAACCCGACCGACCGCACCCTGGTCGTCAACCGGCGCATGCTCCTGAACCGCGTCGGCGGTCCGGGCGAGATCTGGCTGAGGGTGCAGGGCCCGCCGGGGTACCGCAACCTGCGTGGCTACCACGTGGACGCGGGCGACGCCTCCGCGCACTTCTTCGAGTCGCTCGCGCCCGGGGAGGCCGTCGAGCAGTCCTGGACGCTGAACGACTACCAGAGCCTGCACGTCCCGGGTGAATACCATGTCGAGCTCACCTACCACAACGAGACGCCGCGTGCGTCGGCCGGACGTGCCATGGCCGTCGGGCAGGCGGTGGGAGCCACCCGCTTTCACCGCCACGCCTGAGTAGAGGGGCCCGTGATGAACGCCACCGCGCGGTCGGGTGGACGGGAGCATGCTCCCGCGCCGACGCGCGCCCGCGCGTCCGCATCCGCGTCGCGGCGCACCGTGCCGCGCGCTGGGGCCGTGCCCGCCCTCCGCCAGGCCGGGAACCAGGCCGTGCAGCGCATGCTCCGCCCCGGCTCCGCTCCCGCCATCAGCGCCGTCCCGGCCGCCGCCCTGCAGCGCTGCGGCTGCGGCGGGGGGGCAGCGCCCCTCGCCGACCCGCTCCTGCAGCGTCAGGCCGCCGGCCCCGCGCCCGCCGCCGGGGCACCGGCCTCCACCCTCCCCGACGATGCGGGGCGCCCCCTGGACCCGGCGACGCGCACCCTGATGGAGGAGCGCTTCGGGCGCGACCTCCGCGACGTGCGCATCCACACCGGTCCCGAAGCGGACGCCGCCGCCCGCGGGCTGAACGCGCGCGCCTTCACCGTGGGCCGGGACATCGTCTTCGGGGCGGGGGAGTACGATCCCGGCTCGCCGGGGGGGCGGCGGCTGCTGGCGCACGAGCTGACCCACACGGTGCAGCAGAGCGGGGCGGCACCGCCCGCGTCGGGGGGGACGCTCCCGGTGAGCCGGCCGGACGACGCGCTGGAGCGGGAGGCCGAGCGGGTGGCCGAGCAGGTCCTCGGCGGGGCGTGGGCGGCGCCGGTGACTCCGGCGCGGCCGGGCGTGCAGCGGCAGATCCTGCCGGACCTCCCGGATCTGCCGGACCTTCCCTCGTGGGAAGACGTCGAGGCGGGGGCCACGGCCGTGTGGGAGGAGACCACCGAGACCGCGGAAGCCATCGCCGAGGGCGCCGGGCAGGTCGTCGACACGGTGATGGGCTTCCCGCGCGCGGTGTGGAACCAGGCCACCGCGCTGGCCTCCGCCCTGAGGAGCGTGGTCACCCTCTCCGGCACCTCGCTCGTCATCAACGTGCCCTCCCTCCCCGCCTGTCCGCAGTTCGCCCTCCAGTTCTCGCTCCCCGAGATCGGCCGGGACATCCCCATCCTGATGGGGGCCATCCCCATCCACCCCACCGTCCAGATCTACGGGATGGTGGGGCTGCACCTGGGAGTGATCCCCGAGATCTCGGCGCAGATCGGTCCCTGCCGGCTGCACGGGCTGCGCATCGTCATCAACCCCCTGGGGCCCAGCTTCAGCGCCGCCGGCTCGCTCACCGCCACGCTGGGGCTGGGGCTCGGCGCCGAGCTGCGCGCCGCGCTCAAGGGCGAGGTGGGGGTGCGGATCCTCTGGCCCGACCCGCCGCTCCTCCTGCAGATCCCGGTGGCGAGCGTGGAGGCGGGGCTGGCCGGCTTCGGACGCGGCATCGTCCTCTCGCAGGTCACCATCGGCGGAGCATTCACGGGGTCGCTCAGCGGCTTCAGCCTGGTGGCCTTCCAG
>DATAAL010000404.1:0-4138 GCA_036260145.1 Longimicrobiaceae bacterium
CTGGAAGGCCACCAGGCTGAAGCCGCTGAGCGACCCCGTGAATGCTCCGCCGATGGTGACCTGCGAGAGGACGATGCCGCGTCCGAAGCCGGCCAGCCCCGCCTCCACGCTCGCCACCGGGATCTGCAGGAGGAGCGGCGGCTTGGGCCAGAGGATCTGCACGCCCACCTCGCCCTTGAGCGCGGCGCGCAGCTCGGCACCGAGCCCCAGCCCCACGGTGGCGGTGAGCGAGCCGGCGGCGCTGAAGCTGGGCCCCAGGGGGTTGATGACGATGCGCAGCCCGTGCAGCTGGCAGGGGCCGATCTGCGCCGAGATCTCGGGCTTGACGCCCAGGTGCAGGGCCAGCATCCCGTAGATCTGGACGGTCGGGTGCAGGGGGATGAGGCCCACGGCGATGGGGATGTCCCCGCCGATCTCGGGGAGCGAGAACTGGAGGGCGAACTGCGGACAGGCGGGGAGGGAGGGCACGTTGATGACGAGCGACGTGCCGGAGAGGGTGACCGCGCTCCCCAGGGCGGAGGCCAGCGCGGTGGCCTGGTCCCAGACCTCGCGGGCGAAGCCCATGACCGTGTCGACGGTCTCCTCGACCCCCTCGACGACGTCGGACGCGGTCTCTTCCGCCCACTCGGCCACGTCGCTGGCAGCCTCCGTGGTCTCCTCCCACACCGCCGCCGCGCCCGCCTCGATGTCCGACCACGAGGGGAGGATCTGCCGCTGCACGGCCGGCCCCGCGGGGGTGACCGGCGCCGCCCGCGCGCCGCCCGTCACCTGCGAGGCGACGTGGTCGGCCTCGCGCTCCAGCGCGTCGCCGGGCTCGCTCACCGGGAGCGGGCGCCCCGGCGCGGGCGGCGCGACGCCCCTCTGCTGGACGGTGTGCACCAGCTCGTGCGCCAGGAGCCGCCGCCCGGCGGGAGAGGCGGGGTTGTACTCCCCCTCCGCGAAGACGATGTCCCGGCCCACGGTGAAGGCGCGCGCGTTCAGCCCGCGGGCGGCGGCGTCCGCCTCGGGACCGGTGTGGATGCGCACGTCGCGGAGGTCGCGTCCGAAGCGCGCCTCCATGGCGGCGCGGGTGGCGGGGTCCAGGGGGCGGCCGGCGTCGGCGGGGACGGCGGAGGCCAGGGCCGCTGCGGCGGGCGCGGGGCCGGCGGCCTGGCGCTGCAGGAGCGGGTCGGCGAGCAGGGTGCCGCCTCCCGCGCCGCAGCAGCGCTGCAGGAGGGGGAGGGGCGCAGCGGCGATGGGGGGGGCGCCTCCGCCGCATCCGCAGCGCTGCAGGGCGGCGGACGGGGCCGTGCTGATGGCGGGAGCGGAGCCGGGGCGGAGCATGCGCTGCACGGCCTGGTTCCCGGCCTGGCGGATGGCGGGTCCTGCAGGAGCCGCGGGCGCGCGCGCGGGCCGGCGCTCGGGTCCGTGCCCGGGCGTCCGGGAGTGCGACGACGGCGCCGTCCGCTCCCGTCCCCCCGCCCTGTGGGTCGCTGCGTTCATCGGCCGCCTGCTCCCTTACCCGCCGCTCCCTCCACCCGCTCAGTCCGCCGCCAGCAGCGCGTGGTACTGCCGGAAGTCGGTGGCGGAGGGGATCTTCCCCTGCTTGAGCATCTGCCGCGCCACCGCGTTCACCAGGTGCCGCATGTTCACCACCCGGCCGTCCTGCGCCGCCAGGAAGGCGGCCTCCAGGGCCACGTTGCGGATGTCGCCGCCCGAGAGCGCGAACTGCTTCGCCAGGAAGCGGAAATCCACCGCGCCGTCCAGCGGGATCCCCGTCGGGAACATCCCGCGCCAGAGCTGCTCGCGGTGCGTGTCGTCCGGGAGCGGGAACTCCACCACGTAGTGCATCCGCCGCGCGAACGCCTCGTCGATGTTCTTCCGCAGGTTGGTGGCCAGGATCACGATCCCCTCGTGCTCCTCCACCCGCTGCAGCAGGTAGGCGACCTCGATGTTGGCGTAGCGGTCGTGCGCGTCCTTGACCTCGGAGCGCCTGCCGAAGAGCGCGTCGGCCTCGTCGAAGAAGAGCACCGCGTTCCCGGCGTGCGCCGCGCGGAAGATGCGGTCCAGGTTCTTCTCCGTCTCGCCGATGTACTTGCTCACCACCCCCGAGAGGTCGACCTTGTACAGCTCCAGCCCCAGCTCGCGGGCGATCACCCCCGCGGTCATCGTCTTCCCCGTCCCCGATCCCCCGGCGAAGAGCGCCCGCAGCCCCTGCCCCGGCCCGACCCGACGGTCGAAGCCCCAGGTGGTGTAGACGGTGTAGCGGTGCTGCACCGCGGCCACCAGCTCGCGCACCCGCCGCATGCTCGCCGGCGGGAGCACCAGGTCGCCCCACCCGTGCACTGTCTCCACCCGCGTCGCCAGCCGGTCCAGCGGGTGCCCCGACTCCTCCCGCGCGGCGCGGAAGAGCGCCTCCGGCGTCAGGCGCCCCTCCCCGCTCTCCACCCCGCGCTGGTCCACTGCGGCCGCCACCGCGCGGCGGATCTGCCCCGGGGCCAGCCGGAAGCGGTCGGCCAGCGCGCCCACCGTCTCGGGCGTGGCGCCGCCGTGCGGCTGGAGGTACGCCGCCCAGAGGCGCCGCCGCTCCTCGCGGTCGGGCGCCTCGAAGCGCAGCACCACGCACCGCCGCTCGCCCAGCAGCTCGCGCCACGCCGTCCCCGGAGGGCCCGCCAGGATCAGCGGCCCGCCTCCCCCGTGGAGCGCCGCGGCCAGGGCGCGCACCTCGGCGGCGGCGCGCCCGTCCGGCTCCGGGGGCGCCTCCGCGGCCGGGACGTAGAGCCCTGCAGGCTCCAGCCGCTGCCGGAGCGCCAGCGTCCGCAGCAGGCCGGGGTGGCCGTCCGGGGCGGCGCGGGCGGCGTCCGGGTCCACCCGCAGCAGCGGGACCCCCAGCTCGCGGCAGACCCACGCTGCGGCGTCGCTCCGGCCGGCGTCGCGCTCCCCCTCGAAGGCCAGCACCGGCAGCTCGGGGGCTTCCGCCCAGAGGCGGGCGACGCGCCGCAGCTCCTCCACCCGGGCGGGGGAGAGCGACGGCGGGTCGGCGCCGGGGTCCGGGACCGGCCGCACCGCCGCGCCGAGCCCGTGGGTGCCCAGGGGAAGGCCCAGCGCGAAGCGGACCGCCAGCGGGGCGGCGGTGAACCCCGCGGCGAGCGTGGAGGCGTGGTCCGGGGCGGCCTCCACCTCGCGCAGCAGCCCGCTCGCGAACAGGACCGACTCGGGGAGGAGGGAGCGCCGGAGCGTCCACCGCTCCTCCCCCCCGTCCGCGAAGAGCCGGAGCGCCAGGTCGCGGGTGGGCCACTTCCGGCCGATGTCGTTGTTGAGGTAGGCGTACAGCGTCTCGTACTTCAGGTCGATCTCGGGGGCCATCGCGAGGAGCAGGACGTCCGCCTCGCAGGGGGTCAGGCCGAACTCCCCCGCCAGGCGCGCCAGCGGGCTGTCCCCGCCCCGCGCCGCGGCTTCGGCCCGCAGCGCCGCGGCGCGGGCGGTGAGCTCCGCCGTGCCCTCCCCCGCCCCGCGACCGCGGAGCGCCTGGTCCACCAGCCGGTCCACCTGCTCGTCGCTGATGTACAGCCCGCGGAACTCGTCCAGCGACAGCTCGTAGCCGGCGCGCAGGCGCAGGATCTCCCGGTGCAGCAGGAGGTCCAGCCGCCGCAGGGCGGAATCCAGGAACGCGGGCAGGTCCCCCGGCACCTCACTCTCCTTCCTGGCAGAGCGCGAGCGTGATCCCCCGCATCCACCCCGGCCGGTGCTCGCCGCGCGCCGCCCCGCTCAGCGCCAGCACGAACTGGAGCGGCGGGCGCCCCAGGCGCACCACCCAGCGCTCCGGCTCCACCTCCACCGTCGCGGCCACGTCGAGGAAGCTGGCGAACAGGTACGGGAGCCCCGAGGCGTGGAACCCCGGGAGCCGCGCGGCGAAGGCGCGCAGCACCCCCTGCGCCACCACGGAGAGGGCCAGGTCCGCCACGCGCGGGAGCCCCAGCGCGGGCGCGGCCAGCCAGCCCAGATCCTCCGCCAGCTTCCCGCGCCGGGCCAGGACGGCCCTCACGCGCGGGTCCTCCGTGGCGAGCCGCGCCGCCTCGTCGCCGTCGGGGGGGTGGACCTCCGCCCCCCCCGGGCGCGTCCGCAGCGCGCCGTCGAACCCGGGGTCGGCCAGGATCCG
>DATAAL010000405.1:0-2604 GCA_036260145.1 Longimicrobiaceae bacterium
CGGGTTGGGGCTCCGCACGCTCTCTTCGGGGCATCCGGCGCGCAGGCACCCACCCCGTCCAAGGAGAGCGTGTGAGCATCACCCACATCGGCGCCGTCCCGGTGCACGTGACCGACCTGGACCGCGCGGCCGACTACTACACCCGCGTGCTCGGCCTGACCCTGCTCCGGGACACCGCCACCGGGGGCGGCCCCGGACCGCGCATGCTGTGGATCGGCTTCCCGGAGGGACGGGCGATCCTGATCCTCCTGGACGCCAGGGCGATAGGGGCGCCGGAGCGGGTGGGCGAGTTCACCGGGATCGTCCTGGACGTGGACGATGCTCCCCGCACCGCGGAGGAGCTCACCGCCCGCGGCGCGATCCTCCCCCGCCCGCTGCAGCGGCACGACGACGGCTGGCGCGCGGTGGTGGCGGACCCGGACGGGAACGGGTTCCTCCTGTACCAGCCGCACGACGAGGCGGAGCGGCACTGAGGTTGGTGGGGTTGGGTTGAATCCCCCTGCCTGTGGTAGATCCCGGGGAAGGTCCGGGGCCGTCGGGTTCCGGCCTGGAGCCCCGGTTACGGGATGAACGCCTCCCCCTCCCAGGGATCGCGGGGCTCCTGCTGGGGGAGGGGGGGCGGCTCGCCCGCCGCGGACACGGGGACGCGCAGCCGGCGCGGCGCGCGCACCCGCCCGATCAGCCGCAGCAGGTTCCCCGAGGTCACCCACCGCTCCTCCTCGGGCGGAAGGTTCAGGGCACGCACCTTGGCCAGCTCCACCCCCGGGTGGAGCCAGGGGCCGTCCGAGCCGAAGAGGAACTTGCGCGCCCCCGCCCTCGCCACCGCCTCCTCCAGGATGTCGAAGCGGCGGATCCCCGAGGTGTCGGTGTACACGTTGGGGTGGCGCTCCAGGTGATCGATCAGCGCCCGCTGCGCCCGCCAGTCGTCCGCGAAGCTCCCCAGGTGCGGGATGATGAAGCGCACGTCCGGATACTCCCGGGCCAGCAGCTCCACCTGCGCCACCTCCCCCATCACGTCGTACAGCACCGGGAGCCGGTAGGCGCGCGCCGTCTCGCAGATCTCCCGTGAGATGCGGGCGTCGTGGCGGTGCACCTTGATTCCCCGGAATCCCCAGCGCTCCACCGCCTCCCGCACCATCGCCGCCACCCGTCCCCGGTCGCGCACCGGGTGCAGGAAGACGAACCCCCAGAGGCGGTCCGGCCGCGCCGCCACGATGCGGGCCACCTCCCGGTTCGCCACCGCGTAGTCGGAGTGAAAGCAGGCGAAGACCACGGTGCGCCCGATCCCGGCCTCGTCGGCCCAGCGCAGGTACGGCTCCAGCGGGGCGTCGGTGTCCCAGGGGCCGGTGAGCCCGTCGCCCTTCCCCGCGTGGCAGTGGCAGTCGATGATCATGGACGTACCCTCCTACACCCAGACCACGCCGGGCGTGCTCCTGGCGTGGAAGCTCACCACGGTGAGGCTCTTCTCGTTCTCCGGGCTCCGTGCGTTCGGACGCACGGAGCGGACGACCTGCATGATCCCCTGGGTCGGGCTGCCCCGCCCGGAGTAGCTGTGCTCGACCTGCGTGGCGATCTGCTCCGCGGCGTAGTCGCCGAACGCTTTGCCGGGAACGTAGGCGTAGGCGCTGTACTTCTCTCCGCTGAAGTTGGCCGCCTGGGCGGCCATGGCCATCGACTGGCACTTCACCGAGTTCATCATGAACGCCTGGGGGTCCTTCCCATGGTGCTGCGACTGCCAGGCGTGCGCCAGCTCGTGGACCAGGAGCCAGGAGTCCCGCCCCCTTGACGACCAGCTCCTGAGGCTCCCCAGGTTCATCACCACGTACCAGCCGCTGGAGTCCCGGACCGCTACGGTGAACGGCCTCTGCTGGAAGCCCAGTCCGTCCGAGATCAGGATGCGGGTCAGGTCCAGGCTGCCCCCGAACACGCTCGCCGCCACTCCCTGCTCCGCGGGGTCGAGGAAGCGGGCGGCTGTGGGAGGACGCACCCCTCCGAAGGGCAGCATCCCCAGGGCCTTTCCGACCAGGGCGACGATCCCGGCGGGTACGGCCGGCGGGGACGTAGGCGTCAGCGCCTGGGAGAACCGCGGCTGCGACGGCTGGGTCCGGGATGGCCTCCCTTCCGGGAGCGGAAGGAGGACCTCCACCCGGCGGCGCTTCGCCGGATCCGGGGAGGACGCCTCCCTCTCGCCCCGGCTCTCCGGCACGATCGTCACCCGGCCGGAGCTCCCCGGCACGGTGCGCTCGAGCGCCTCCACCAGGTGGCGCCGCACCTCGCTCGCGCGCTTCAGCCCCAGCGCGGCGTTGTGGGCGCTCGACCCCTCGGGGCCGGTGTGGCCGACCACGCGGACCGAGCGGATCGGCTGGGACGTCTTCTGGGTGGCGGCGATGCAGCGGGCGACCTGGAGGATCTTCGCCTGGTGGACGGGCTTCACCGAGGCCCCGTTGAGGTCGAACCCGTCGAGGACCACCCGGGTCTCCAGTCCGGAGCAGGGGTCCGCCGGGCCCGTGCCCGGCCGGGTGTCGGCGCCGCCGGCCGCCTTCGCGCCCGACCTGGGGCGGGAGGCCGGAGCGCGGGCCGGCGCGGGCTTCGTTCCGCCGCGGC
>DATAAL010000406.1:0-5254 GCA_036260145.1 Longimicrobiaceae bacterium
CCCGATCAGCGCTTGGAGAACTGGAACCGCTTGCGTGCGCCCGGCCGCCCGGGCTTCTTCCGCTCCACCTCGCGGGGGTCGCGGGTGAGGAGCTCCTCGGCCCGGAGGCGGGTGCGGTAGTCCTCGTTGACCTTCACGAGCGCCCGCGCGATGCCGAGGCGGATGGCGTCGGCCTGGCCGCGCAGCCCGCCGCCCGACACGGTCACCTTGATGTCGTACTGTCCCTGGGTGTCCGTGGCCGCGAAGGGCTGGTTCGCCGCCTGCCGGAGGACCTGGCGCGGGAGGTAGTCCTCCAGCGTCCGGCCGTTGACCTCCCACTGCCCGCTCCCGGGACGGAGGTACACGCGCGCGACCGAGGTCTTGCGCCGGCCGATGGCGTGAATCTGCTCAGTTGCCATGCTCGTGATCAGAAGTTGAGGGGAGTCGGCTGCTGCGCCTGGTGCGGGTGCTCCGCCCCCGCATAGACCTTCAGCTTGCTGCGCATCTGCCGGCCCAGCGCGTTCTTGGGAAGCATCCCCTTCACCGCGAGCTCGATGACGCGCTCGGGGTGCTTCTCCAGCATGGTGCGGAAGGGGATGAACTTCTCGTGCCCCATGTACCCGGTGTGCCGGAAGTACGACTTCTGATCGGCCTTGTTCCCGGTGAGCTGCACCTTGTCGGCGTTGATGACCACCACGTAGTCACCGGTGTCGAGGTGCGGGGTGTAGGTCGGCTTGTGCTTGCCGCGGAGGATACGCGCAACCTCCGTCGCCAGACGCCCGAGGACCTTCCCCTCGGCGTCGACGACGTACCAGCGATGCTCGATCTCCCCCGCCTTAACGGAGTACGTCTTCATCGGGCTCCCAGTGTCGCATGTCTCGGGAGGGCGCATCCACCGTTACGCGCTCCCACATGCGCCGGCCATGAAAATGGGTAAAAGCTCTCCGCGCCCGGCATCCCCGAGGCGGGCCACGCTTGGTCGGGACAGACCTGTAGAATACCTAGATTTGGGCCAGGTGTCAAGCGGCGGGCTTGACTTTTTGGGTACTATGAGAACGGCTGGAAGGAGAGGGTTTGGGCGTGTCCCCTGCTGGCGCGGGGGCCGGACTGCAGCTCCGTTACGCACGATACCACCGTGCGTAACGGAGTCGAGCCCCGGATACTGCCCCGGCGATGCTCGTGCCCCTTCGGGCTGGCCTCCCTTACGCGGCTCCTCGCGCACCTCAGCTCCGGATGTCAACGGCGATCCGCCCGCTCGCCGCGGAGCGGCATCCATATCAGAAGCCGCACGGATCGCCCCAGTTCGGTAGCACGCCAATAGACCACAGCTCTCTCCCTCCCCGGCGGCACCGGCTCATCCAGCCGCTCGACCAACCCAATGCTTACCAGCCGGCGAAGGTCGGTTGCATCTACGGCCAGCAAGGGGCGACCGCGCCGCTGCCGATTGCACTCCTCTATACGCGCCCCCAGTTCCCGACCCGTCACCCACCCCTGCCCTCCTAACCGCACCGGGGTCGCACGATCGTCGTACGCAGCCCGCAGGAAGATTAATGCACTTTGCTGTCGGTTCGGCAGGTAGAGCGCGCGCTCCGGTCTTGTGGTGTGCAGCCGAGCCGGCGGTGGGAGAATCATCCCGGTCAAGTGAGTTCCGACCTGTGCACCGTAGGCGTTTATCCGATATACCCAAACAGGGCGGGTGTGGCTGGGAGAGCGCACGTCCTCACGGTCCAGGAGCCCCCGGCGGTGGAGAAGCGGCAGCACTTCGTAGAGGCTTAGATCAATCGCCGCCTGTACATCGTCCAGATGAGCCCAACCACGAACCCCTCGCAGTGTGTACCCGCCCCGTGTGGCAGCGACACGCCAGAGGTAAAGCAGGGCCCGTGACTCGACGGGTTTCCACCTCCAACGGCTCTCAGGCATATGGTTCGGCTCCTCCGGGCGAAGGTGGCGTGGCCGGTGTCCACACCACCAATGTTACCCGTCGCACGCATACCCCTCCAGCCGCAGAAACCTGCTTCTTTGGAGCGGCACGGACGACCAGCCGCTCCCTCTGCCCTGATGTACTCCGCCATTGGAATGGCGGGGCTCCCGAAGCTGATGACGGGAGGCTACGCTCAATCCTGTGTAACTGGCGTCAAGGGTGCGCACCGGAGCATATTCCGTCACCTGCCCTTTCACCCCAGCACAGGATAGCGATCATGAAATGCTACCGAATGGGTTTGACCATGCTTCTCTGCGGTTCCGCACTGGCCGCGTGCGTCGATGCATCCCCTATCATGGGGCCGGACTCCATACGGGTGTCACCCATCGGGCCGGTGCTGGACGCCCATAGTTCCGGGTCGGAATCGAGAGAGGACGGGCCGACTGACTACACTGCGGCGGGCACGACGAACGACACCACGGCTACCTCGAAGGACGGGCGCGGTGGCTTTGGAATGGGATCGGGAGGATGAGCTTACAACCGTCCGGACATGGTGAAATGTGCCAACTCCGTGTGCGTGCCCGTCTCCGCGGCTGACGCACGAAGGTCCCGCAGACGTTTCAGGAACAGCGCCTTCGTCGAGGCCACGCGCTCCTTGGATGACAACGGGCGGATAGGTGTTTCCGGACGGTGCTCCATCACCAGTTCCAGCACGCGCCGAGCGCGCCGTTGTGGATCACGCTCGTGGCGGCGCTCGGCCACCTCCAGCCCGTACTCCGCCAGGCGCCGGGCGCGCTCCCATTCCTGCAGCAGGTGCGCACCCTCAGCGGCGAGCACGAGTGCTGCTGCAGCGTGAGTCTCCGCGACAGTCGCGAGCAGCAGGAGGTCCGCAACGGCCTCGTTGTGGCGGTCTCTCAGATCGACCCCGGCAGCCGCCTTGGCGATCGTGCCCATGATGGCTACCCGTTCCCATGGCCGGGCGAAGAACGGCAGTGCGGCATCCAGCACCTCCAGGGCATCCACGAACGCACCGTGGCAGGTCAGCAGGTACGCAAAGTCATGCGCCAGGTGCGGCAGGCGCGGGAACTGGGTAGGATACAACTCCAGTGCCCGACGCGCGTGTTGGTCCCCACCTTCGTAGGTCCCCACTGCGCACTCGAGCAGCAACAGATCGTGGTGTGCCTTCGCTGCGTACGAGTAGTGCCCTGACCATTTCGCAGACGATCGTGCCCGCTCATAGGCGCGTCGTGCGCGGCCCAGGTCTCCCAGCTCATAGAAGAGCATTCCCAGGCGGATGTACGCGCGTGCGTGCCACTCCCAATCCCGTGTGCGCCGAGCAATGCAGATCGCCCGTAGAAACCACAACTCCGCGCGCTGATCCGCCGCCTGCTGGGCACAGGCTGAGCCCGCGGCGGCAGAGGCCCGGGCGCTCATAGGATCGGTAAGCGCCGCGGCTTCCGCGAAGTGAAGCGCTGTCTCGGGCATGTGCGATGATTCGGCCCATTCGCTGATGGTCAAGCACGCCGCGCTGAGGTCGCGCCGGTCGACGTACTCCGGAAAGCGCACAAGAGCTGCCAGCGCCCGCAGGGGTGCCGTCAGACCGACCGCGAGCGCCTCGGCAGCTTCGAGGGTGCTCTCGACCGTTTCCTGGCCGACGAAGAGTCCGGTGTGGGCTTCCTCCGGTACCGTCGCCCAGAGCCGTACGTCGCGTACACGCTGCCAGAGAAGCAACGAGAGCGGCCCATCCGTTTCTATCAGCAGCCTCGTCTCGTCCCGTGGCCAAGTTGGAGCGGGCGGGAGGATGCCGGCGTCCTTGGAACGTCGCCGTCTGGGTCGCCGCATCGGAGGAGCCATGGGAGGGTTAACCGACCTGAACTGATGGCCTTGACGGGGGCATGTCGAACTACCCGATTCAGTCGTGTCCTGCGACGGGCCCGTGCAATCCAGTTCCGGCCAACATTCGAATAGCGAACACAGTGTACCTTCGGAACCGCTTGTTTCGCCAGCCTACTGATCCGTCTCGAAGGGAGCGGGATGCAAGAGTGACGCGCCACCTTGCCCTCGTGATCCGCCCGGCATCGTATTGACGCCGTGAAATGGAAACGCGAGAGGGGGCTCTCCAACGCGGAGAGCCCCCTTTGGAATACGATCGCGGCGCGCCGCGATGGCGGCCGCAAGTTCCCGGCGTTACTCGTCTTCCGTAGCCCCTCAGACGTTGAAGCGGAAGTGGACGATGTCGCCGTCCTGCACCACGTACTCCTTCCCCTCGGAGCGCATCAGCCCCTGCTCCCTGGCGGCCTTCACCGAGCCGGTCTTGACGAAGTCCTCCCACGACACCGTCTCGGCGCGGATGAAGCCGCGCTCGAAGTCGGAGTGGATCACCCCCGCCGCCTCGGGAGCCCTGGCGCCCACCGGAATCTCCCAGGCGCGGACCTCCTTCTCCCCGGCGGTGAAGTAGTTCTGCAGCCCCAGCAGGCGGTAGCCGGCGCGGATCAGCCGGTTGAGTCCCGGCTCCTCCAGCCCCAGCGAGGCCAGGAACTCCGCGCGCTCCTCGGCGGGGAGCTCCGCCAGCTCCGACTCGATCTTGCTGGAGATGGGGATGATCTCCGCCCGCTCCCCGCTCTCCTCCACCGTCTCCCGCAGGGCGCGGACGTACTGGTTGTCGCCCTCCGGGAGGTCGTCCTCGGCCACGTTGGCGAGGTACAGGACCGGCTTGGAGGTGAGGAGGTTGAAGGAGCGCAGGAGCTTCTCCTCCTCGTCCGACATCTCCACGGCGCGCGCGGGTCTCCCCTCGGAGAGCACGGCGTTGAGCCGCTCCAGCAGCCCCAGCTCGGCCTGTGCCTCCTTGTCGCCGCCGCGGGCACCCTTCCGCACCCGCTCCAGCCGCTTCTCCACCTGGGCCAGGTCGGAGAGGATCAGCTCCAGGTTGATGATCTCCCGGTCGCGGACGGGATCCACCCCGCCCATGACGTGCACCACGTCGGGGTCGTCGAAGCAGCGGACCACGTGCACGATGGCGTCGGTCTCGCGGATGTTGGTGAGGAACTGGTTCCCCAGCCCCTCCCCCTCCGAGGCGCCCTTCACCAGTCCCGCGATGTCCACGAACTGCACGGTGGCGCGCACCACCCGCTGCGGCTGCACCCGCTCGGCCAGGAGATCGACGCGCGGATCCGGGACCTCCACCATCCCCACGTTCGGCTCCACCGTGCAGAACGGGTAGTTTGCGGCGTCCGCGCCGGCGGCGGTCAGCGCGTTGAACAGGGTGGACTTCCCCACGTTGGGGAGCCCCACGATGCCGAGCTTGAGCATAGGGGTAGACGAGCTGGTTTTCGGCAAACGACGCGGCCGGACGCC
>DATAAL010000407.1:0-2359 GCA_036260145.1 Longimicrobiaceae bacterium
GCCGGGGCGCTGCACGGAGTGGGTCCCGTCGAACACCGTGGGGGCCTCGCACGCCTCGCGCATCAGCGGGAAGGAGCGCATGTCCACCACCAGGTTCCCGTACCCGAAGAAGGTCCCCCGCTCCGTGACCGCCACCCCCGCGGCACCGGCGGAGCGGAGCTTGGCCGCTGCGCCGCGCATCTCCCCCGGGCCCATCCACTGCCCCTTCTTGACATTCACCGGACGCCCGGTGGCCCCCGCGGCCAGGAGCAGGTCCGTCTGGCGGCAGAGGAAGGCGGGGATCTGGAGCGCGTCCGCCACCTGCGCCACCGCCGCGCACTGCCCCGGCTCGTGCACGTCGGTCAGCAGGGGGAGCCCAGTGGCCCGCTTCACCTGCTCCAGCCGCTCCAGCCCGGCCTCCAGCCCCGGCCCGCGCGGCGAGCCGGGCGACGACCGGTTGGCCTTGTCGAACGACGCCTTGAAGACGATGGGGAGGCGGAGGTCGTCCGCCGTGCGCGCCAGCGCCTCCGCGATCCCCACATTCAGCCGCTCGTCCTCCAGGACGCACGGCCCGGCGATCAGGAAGAACGGCGCCCCGAGGCGGAATAGCCCGGTAGCGGAGGCGTCGGATGCTCCGTCGGCCTGCGACACGGCTCGGCTCACCCGGCGACCTCCGCCATCTCGCCGCGCTCCTCCCGCGCTCCGGCCCCGCCGTCGCGACGGCGCACTGCCGCCCCGATGAACGAGGCGAAGAGGGGATGAGGGTGGTCCGGGCGGGACTTGAGCTCCGGGTGCGCCTGCGTGGCCACGTACCAGGGGTGTGCGGGGAGCTCGATCATCTCCACCAGGTTCCCGTCCGGTGAAAGGCCGCTGAACGACATCCCGTTCTCGCGCAGCACCTCGCGGTACGCGTTGTTCACCTCGTACCGGTGCCGGTGGCGCTCGCTGATCTCCTGGGAGCCGTAGATCTCGGCCGCGCGCGACCCCGGGAGGAGACGGGCGGAGTAGGCGCCCAGGCGCATCGTCCCGCCCAGGTCGGTGACCTCCCGCTGCGAGTTCATCAGGCAGATCACCGGGTGGCTGGTGTCCCGCTCCCACTCCGCGGAGTGGGCCTGATCCAGCCCGCACGCGTTCCGCGCGAACTCGATGATCGCCGTCTGCATCCCCAGGCAGATCCCGAAGAAGGGGAGGCCGTTCTCCCGCGCCCAGCGGATGGCCCGGAGCATTCCCTCGACCCCGCGCACGCCGAAGCCGCCCGGGATCAGGAGCCCGTGATACCCGGCGAGCTTCTCCGGGCGTCCGTGGCCGTTCTCGAAGTCCTCCGAGGAGAGCCAGTCGATCTCCACCCCCACGTCGTGGGTGATCCCGCCGTGGTGGAGCGCCTCCTGGACCGATTTGTACGAATCCACCAGCGCCACGTACTTCCCCACCACCGCGATACGCACCGTGCCGTTGCGCGGGTGGCGGATCCGGTCCACCAGGCCGCGCCACCGGGTGAGGTCCGGCTTCGGGGTGTGGAGGCCGAGCTTGGTGGCCACCTGCTCGTCGAGCCGCTGGGCGTGGTACTCCAGCGGGACCTGATAGATGGTGTCGGCGTCGAGCGCCTCCACCACCGAGGCGACGTCCACGTTGGTGAACAGCGCTATCTTCCGCCGCATCTCCGGCGAGATGGGGTGCTCGCTGCGGCAGATCAGGATGTCGGGCTGGATCCCGATCTCCATCAGCTCCCGCACCGAGTGCTGCGTCGGCTTGGTCTTCAGCTCCCCCGCGGCGGCGATGTAGGGGATCAGGGTGAGGTGGATGAACAGGGTGTGCTCACGCCCCACCTCCTGTCGGTACTGGCGGATGGCCTCCAGGAAGGGGAGCGACTCGATGTCGCCGACCGTCCCGCCGATCTCGGTGATCACCACGTCGTGTGCGGGCGCCAGGCGGCGGATGGCTCCCTTGATGGCGTCGGTGATGTGGGGGATCACCTGCACCGTCGCGCCCAGGTACTCCCCGCGGCGCTCCTTGGTGATGACGTCCTGGTAGATCCGCCCGGTGGTGATGTTGTTGGCCTGGGAGAGCGACTCGCCGATGAACCGCTCGTAGTGCCCCAGGTCCAGGTCCGTCTCCGCGCCGTCGTCGGTGACGAACACCTCCCCGTGCTGGAAGGGGGAGAGCGTTCCGGGGTCGACGTTGATGTACGGATCGAACTTCTGGATCGTCACCCTCAGCCCCCGCTCCACCAGGAGCCGGCCGATGGAGGCCGCCGCGATCCCCTTCCCCAGGGAGGAGACCACGCCGCCCGTGACGAAGATGTACTTGGTCGGTGTCGAGTTCGGTTCAGTCATAGGTCTCGTGGAAGAATGCTGCACGAAGACGGGCTTCCGCGCGCGCG
>DATAAL010000408.1:0-3688 GCA_036260145.1 Longimicrobiaceae bacterium
GAGAGTGCGTTCCGGCTGGTGGAGCACGACCTGGATGCGCATCCCGACGCGAAGGCGGAGCTTCGCGGCCTCATCGCCGAAGAAGCGGACGCGCCGTTCGACCTGGAGGTCGGGCCCCTGTTCCGCGGCCGGCTGATCCGCATGGCGGAAGACGACCACGTGCTCCTGCTGACCATGCACCACGTGGTCTCGGATGCCTGGTCGACGGGAGTGCTCCTCCGGGAGCTGAGCACCCTCTACGGGGCGTTCCGGCGTGGAGAGGCCGATCCGCTGCCGCCGCTTCCGGTGCAGTACGCGGACTACGCGGCCTGGCAGCGGCGCTGGGTCGACGGCGAGGTCCTCGCGCGGCAGGCCGACTACTGGCAGCGCATGCTCGCCGGCGCGCCCGAGGTGCTGGAGCTGCCCACCGACCGCCCGCGTCCGGCCCTGCAGGACCACACCGGCGCGGTCGTCCGGCTTGCGCTCGACGAGGCGCTCACGGCCGGTCTGAAGGCGCTCGGCCGGAGGCACGGGACCACGCCGTTCATGACCCTCCTCGCCGGCTGGGCCACGGTGCTTAGCCGGCTGTCGCGCCAGCTCGACGTGGTCGTCGGCACCCCGACGGCGAACCGCGGGCGGAGCGAGATCGAGGGGCTGATCGGCTTCTTCGTCAACACCCTCGCCCTGCGGCTCGACCTCTCCGGCTCCCCGAGCGTCGCGGAGGTGCTGGGCCGTGTCAGGGAGCGGGCGCTCGGGGCCCAGCAGCACCAGGACATCCCGTTCGAGCAGGTGGTCGAGCGGGTGCGGCCGGTGCGTAGCCTGGCCCACACGCCGCTCTTCCAGGTGATGTTCGCCTGGCAGAACGCACTCCGGGCCCGTATGGAGCTGCCGGGGCTGGCGCTGGGCTCGGTGGGCTCGGAGTCGCGGGTGACCGCCAAGTTCGATCTCTCTCTCACCCTGCAGGAAGCCGGCGGACGGATCGTCGGGAGCGTGGAGTACGCCACCGCGCTCTTCGAGCCCGCCACGGTGGAGCGCCACGGCGAGTACCTGCGGCGGGTCCTGGAGGAGATGGTCGCCGATGACCGTCGAGCCATCGACCTCGTCCCGATCCTCCCCGACGCGGAGCGCCGGAAGGTGCTGGAGGAGTGGAACGCGACGGACGCGGAGTTCCCCGCCCCGAGGTGCATCCACGACCTCTTCGAAATGCAGGCCGCGCGCGCGCCGGACGCGGTGGCAGTGGTCTTCGGAGGGGAGCAGCTGACGTACCGGGGGCTGAACGCCCGGGCGAACCAGCTGGCGCACCACCTCCGGGAGCGCGGCGTCGGCCCCGACGCACGGGTGGCGATTTGCGCTGAGCGCGGCCTGGAGATGATGGTCGGGATGCTGGCCATCCTCAAGGCCGGTGGAGCGTACGTGCCGCTGGACCCCGCATACCCCGAGGACCGGCTGCGCTACATGCTCCAGGACAGCGCCCCCGTGGCGCTGCTGGCTCACGCTGCGCTCGGCCGGCTCTTCACCGGAGCCGGCGTGCCGCTCGTCGTCCTCGACGAGGACGAGCTCTGGGCAGACCGGCCCGAGACCGACCCGGAGCGGGATCACGCGGGGCCAGCGCCGGAGCACCTGGCGTACGTCATCTACACCTCGGGCTCCACGGGGCAGCCCAAGGGGGTGATGATCGAGCACCGCAGCCTGGTCAACGCGTACCTCGCCTGGGAGGAGCCGTACGAGCTGCGGACCCGTGCGCGCCGCCACCTGCAGATGGCGAGCTTCTCCTTCGACGTGTTCACGGGCGACTGGACACGCGCGCTCTGCTCCGGCGGTACCCTGGTGGTCTGCCCGCGCGAGCTGCTCCTCCAGTCGGAGCAGCTGTACGCCCTGATGCAGCGCGAGGAGGTCCAGATCGCCGAGTTCGTTCCCGCGGTGCTCCGGGAGCTGATCCGGTATCTCGAGGCGTCGGGTCGCAAGCTCGATTTCATGCGTGCCCTGGTCTGCGGCTCCGACACCTGGAGCGTCCGCGAGTACCGGCACTTCCTCTCCTTCTGCGGCCCCCAAACCCGCCTGGTCAACTCCTTCGGCCTGACCGAAGCCACCATCGACAGCACCTTTTTCGAAGCCGCTTCGCTCGAGGGGCTCAACGGGGACCAGCACGTCCCGATCGGGCGTCCCTTCGCCAACACCACGCTCTACGTCCTCGACGCACACCGGGAGCCGGTCCCCGTCGGCGTCGCGGGCGAGCTGTACGTCGGGGGCCGGAACCTCGCCCGGGGGTACCGCAACCGCCCGGAGCTGACGGCTGAGAAGTTCACCCCCGACCCCTTCAGCGGCGATCCGGGGGCCCGGCTCTACCGGACCGGCGACGGGGCGCGGTGGCGGTGCGACGGAAACGTGGAGTTCCTGGGCCGAATCGACACCCAGGTCAAGGTCCGGGGCTTCCGCGTCGAGCTGGGGGAGATCGAGGCGCGCCTGGCCGAGCACCCCGCCGTGCACGACGCCGTGGTGGTGGCGCGCGAGGACACGCCCGGTGACCGGCGCCTGGTGGCCTACTACCTGTGCGGGGAGGGAGTCGAGGCGGAGGCGCTGCGGGTCCACCTGTCGGAGCGCCTGCCGGAGTACATGGTGCCCGCCGCGTACGTACGGCTGGAGGCGCTCCCGCTCACCCCCAACGGGAAGGTCAACCGCAAGGCGCTCCCGGCCCCGGAGGAGGACGCGTTCGTACGGCGCGGCTACGAGCCCCCGTTCGGGGAAACGGAGGTGGCGCTGGCCGAAGTCTGGTCGGAGGTGCTGAACGTGGAGCGGGTGGGGCGACGGGACAACTTCTTCGAGCTGGGCGGGCACTCGCTCCTGGCGGTGCGGCTGACCGAGCGGATGCGGCGGCGCGGGCTGCACGCGGAGGTGCGGGCGCTGTTCACCACGCCCACCCTGACGGAGCTGGCGGCCGTGGTGGGCCGGGAGTCCTTCGAGGTGTCGGTGCCCCCGAACGGGATCCCGACCCCCTGCGAGGCGATCACCCCGGAGATGATTCCGCTGGTGGAGCTCTCCCGGGGAGAGATCGACCGGATCGTGGCGGGCGTGCCTGGCGGGGCCGGAAACGTACAGGACGTCTACCCGCTGGCGCCGCTGCAGGAGGGGATCCTCTTCCACCACCTTCTGGCGGCCGAGGGAGATCCCTACCTCCTGGTCACCCTGTCGCGCTTCGACTGCCGGGCGCGCCTGGACGCCTACCTGGCTGCCCTGCAGGCGGTGATCGACCGGCACGACGTGCTGCGCACGGCGGTGGTGTGGGAGGGGCTCCCCGAGCCGGTGCAGGTGGTGTGGCGGGAGGCGCGGCTGGAGGTGGAGGAGGTGGAGCTGGACCCCGCCGGGGGAGACGTGGCGACGCAGCTCCGGGCGCGCTTCGACCCCCGAAGCCACCGGCTGGACGTGCGCCGCGCGCCGATGATGCGGGTCCACGTCGCGCGCGACGGGGAGGGAGACGGGTGGGTGATGCTCTGGCAGCAGCATCACCTCATCGGCGACCACGTGAGCTCCGACGTGCTGCGGGAGGAGATCCGGGCGCACCTGCGCGGATGCGCCGACGAGCTGCCGGCGCCGCTGCCGTTCCGCAACTACGTGGCGCAGGCGCGGCTGGGGGTGAGCCGCGCGGAGCACGAGGCGTACTTCCGCGAGCTGCTGGGCGACGTGGACGAGCCGACGGCGCCGTTCGGGCTGA
>DATAAL010000409.1:0-11602 GCA_036260145.1 Longimicrobiaceae bacterium
GCAGGAGCGTCGACTTGCCGGACCCCGAGCTGCCCGCGAGCACCGTGAAGGACCCAGGGTCGAGCCTGAGCGAGACATCCCGCAGCGACGGCGCCGCGCCCTCCGCGTAGCGGTAACTGAACCGCGCGGCCTCGACGAGACTCAACGCGTCACCCCCAGCCGCGCGGCCCGCCCGGCCAGCGCCGTCAGCCCCGCCAGCGCCAGCAGCAAGGGTTGTCCTTCCATCTCTCCCTCCCTTCCCGAGTCGAGAAAAGGGCGCGCCGGGGAGGGCACACCCGGGGAATACGATCCTGTGTCACCCCGTGGCCCGGAGGACGCGTCCGAAGCGGCGCTCCCGCCCGGCGAAGTCCCACACCGCCGCCTGCAGGTCCGCGGGCTCGAAGTCCGGCCACATCTTGGGGGTGAAGAAGAGCTCCGCGTACGAGCACTCCCAGAGCAGGAAGTCGCTGAGCCGCTGCTCTCCCCCCGTGCGGATCAGGAGGTCCACCTCCGGCGCCCCGTCCGGGGAGTGGACCGCCTCCCCCAGCGCGCGGGCGAACGTCTCCCGCGTCGGCTCCTCCCCTGCCAGGCGGGCCGCGGCGCGGAGGATGGCGTCCCGCGCGGAGTAGTCGATCGCCACCCGGAAGTGCATCGCCTCTCCCCCCACCGTGACCCGCTCTGCCGTCTCGATGGTGGCGAGCAGCTCCGGTCCCAGCCGGTCCCGTCGCCCGATCACGCTGAGCCGCACCCCGTTCTCTACGCAGCGGCGCGTCTCCCCCACCAGGTACGCCCGGAAGAGGCGCATTAGCGCCGAGACCTCGCGCCCGGGGCGCTGCCAGTTGTCGGAGGAGAAGGCGTACACCGTCAGCGTCCCGATCCCCATCTCCCGGGCTGCCTCCACGATCCGACGCACTGTGCGCGCGCCAGCCCGGTGCCCCGCCGCCCGCGGCCACCCCCGCACGTTGGCCCACCGTCCGTTTCCGTCCATGATCAGCGCGACGTGGAGCCGCGACAGGTCGAGAGCAGAGAAAGTGCTTTGTGGCATAAAGCAAATAGGCGTAAAAAGGGTCCGTTGCGCCGCCTATCGGTCCCGCACCGTCTGGATCAGCGCCTCCATGTGGTCCAGGTAGCGCTCCAGGGCGCGGCGCCCCCGCTCCGTGATGCGGAACTCGGTCCGGGGGACGCGCCCGTCGAACGACTTGGTGCAGGTCACGTATCCCGCCTCTTCCAGCTTGCGCGCGTGCACGCTCAGGTTGCCGTCCGTGGCGCCGAGCATGTCCTTGAGCGCGTTGAAGGTCAGCGACTCGTTGACCGCCAGCGCGCTGACGATCCCCAGCCGGAGCCGCTCGTGGATCAGGCGGTCCAGCTCGGGGGCGCCCTCCGCGGCGCCCCCGGCGATGCTGCGCAGGGTGAAGTCGTCTCCCGCCGGGGAGGCCCGCCTTGCCCTAGCCACCATACCTCCAGGCGATGATGGTTCCGAACACGATGTGCAGCCCCCCGAACCCCGCGGCCATGAGGGTGTTCCCCCACGCGGCCGGGGCGAAGAGCGCCGCCGCCCCCAGGAGCATGAAGCAGATCCCCATCACCGGGACCACCCGCACCGAGAAGGCGCCCGCCGTGATCACCCCCGTGCCGAAGAGGAGGAGCCACACTCCGGGAAGCGCCGCGACCATTCCCGCCCCGTACAGGAACGCGGTCAGCAGCGCCCCGGCCACCAGTGGGGGCGCCAGGCTCAGGGCGAACTTGCGCCCCGGCCCCGAGAGGAGCGGCATCCGCGCCGCGCGGGCCTTGCGCGCGGTGGTCCATCCCCCAATCCCCAGCGAGAAGAGCGCCTCCGCCCACCACACCGCCAGCCACGCCTCCGGGGTGGACTGCCGGGAGGCCACCCACGCCGCCCCCAGCGCCGTGGCCCCGGTGATCACCGCCCCCCAGCCGGACACGGCGGTGAAGCTCCCCGCCCGCTCCATGGTCTCGCGGATGAAGCGGAGGTTGTCCATGGCCCGCGCGTGCAGGTCGACGGGCTCCTCGGGCTCGGGACGGATCGGGTGGACAGTAGCCATGGGTGCACGATAGCGGTCGTCGATGGTTTCGTCAAGTGCTTTGCTGTATAAAGCACAAATCGTGCCGGGACCCCGTCTCCCGGGGTGGAAGCCAGCCCCGTTTTCAGGTAGATTGTCGCGTTCCACTTCCCGCTCCTCCCACCCCGCCGTCCCGTGAACTCCCCTTTCCGAACCCGTCTCCCCCTCCTGCTCGCCGCGCTGGCGCTGGGCGCTCCGCTGCCGGTCGCGGCCCAGGCGGAGCCTCCCCGCCCGGCCCTCCCTCGCGACGCGGATCCCAACGACTGGACGGCGTATTACGACCACGGCGTGGCCGTCTTCAAGACCAGTCCGGGGCAGGCGGACGCCGCCTTCTACTGGGCATCCCGGGTGGACCCCTCCCGGGCAGAGCCGCTCTTCGGCCGCTGGGCGACCTTTTGGATGCGCGACTACGAGCGCTGGATCGACTACCTGCGGGGCTCCCGGCGGGTCAGGGAGTCGCCGGAGGTCGCCCGCGCCGACACCCTGCTGTACCGGGCCGCGGTGCGCAACCCGTTCGTGCACCGCGGGCTGGAGGCGCTGCTGTACGACCGGATGCCCGGCCGGTGGCGGGACGACATCCAGACCCGCGCCTGGCTCGCCTACGCCACCGGAGACCTGCCCCGGGCGGCCGAGCTGTTCGGGCGCGTCGTGGAGCGCAACCCGGAGCGGAACCGCTGGGCCCGGTACGACCGGGCGCTCGCGCTGGTGGCGATGGGAAGGTTCGGGGAGGCGGCGACGGAGGTGGGCCGGCTGCTGGAGTCGCTGCGACGGGAGGACGAGAAGGAGCTCGTGCGTGTCTATGCCTCCAAGGAGATGCTGGAGTACGCGACAGGGCTGCTGCACAGCGCTCAGAACGACGACCGGGCCGCGCGCGAGGCGCACCAGAGGGCCCTGCTGGAGAACCTGGGATTCTCCCCGGCGCGCGCCGCGCTGGGCAGGATCGCGCTGGCCGAGCGGCGCTTCCCGGAGGCCGTGCGCGAGTACGAGCAGGCGGTGGAGATCGACGGGAGGGACGCGGTGGTCCGCTTCCACTACGCCACCGCGCTCCAGGCAACGGGCGAGGTGGCCGAGGCCGAGCGGGAGCTGCGCGTGGTAGTGGAGCGGGAGCCGTACTACGCGGCGCCCCGCGCCCTCCTCGGCCGGGTCCTGGAAGCCCTGAACCGGCCAGCGGAGGCGCTGGGGGAGTACGAGCGCTTCCTCGCCCTGGCCACCCGGGGTGAACCACAGCGTCCGGCGGTGCAGCAGCGGGTCACGGCGCTCCGCGGGTCCGCATCCCGGTAGAGTGGATGCGCGAGCCCGCGCGGACTACTCTTTGAGCTCCTGGCCTTCGAGGGGAAGCACGGGAACCCGCGGACGACCCTCAGGGGTATCACGCACGGCCCTTCTCCGAGCGACACGGGTACGCGCTGTTCGGAACGCGGGAAGACCACCCACCGGAATCCCGCTGAAGGGTACCGCTGCGACGCTATCTTCCCCTCACAGGAGACGGTCGATGAAACGTCTGCTCCCCTCTCTCACGCTGGTGCTCCTGGCTTCGGCGGTCCTCGGGTCGTCGCTCGCCGCCCAGTCTCCCCAGCGGGTCAAGCGGGACCGCAACCGGATCTCGCAGGAGGAGATCCAGCAGTCCAGCGCCAGCAACCTGCACGACCTGGTGCAGGGGCTCCGTCCCCACTGGCTGCGGATCCGCGGTCCGAGCGGGCGGTTGCAACCCGCCATGTCCGGCACCCCCGCATCGTCGGGGCAGCCGCTGGTAGATCCGGGCTTGGCCGCCACGTCGTCGGGGAAGCCGCTGATGGAGCTGGGCCCGCAGGAGATCTTCGTGTATGTGGACGGGGTGCGGTTCGGCAACCAGGAGACGCTCCGCACCCTGACGGTGAGCGACGTCGCCTCGCTCGAGTTCCTGGACGCCAGCAGCGCCACCCAGCGTTGGGGAACCGGGCACCCCAACGGAGCGATCGTGGTCAACCGCAGGACCGGGGGCTCCTGAAGTCGAAGAACCTTTTAGCGGCTTGTTTGGGCTGGGCGTGTTCCCCTGGCGGGGGCCGGGCCGCAGACCCCGGACAAGCAACGAGGCGCAGGGCGGATCATCCACCCTGCGCCTCGTCGACTGCGCGGGAAGGAGTCCCCGCCCGGGGATCAGGCTGCGCGCCTCGCACCCGGCCTGGCCCGGGCGCTGATCTCTCGTTCCTTTTCGCGGACCAGCTCCTCCAGCTTCCCCAGGAAGGTGGCGTCGCCCGCGCGGCTCCTTCCGAAGAGGCCGTCGCGGTCGCGTCCGGCGCCCTCCGCCGCTCCGTACAGGTTGAGCCAGAGGTCGACGCGCTCGCTCAGGCGCAGCACCCCGTAGAAGAGCCGCCCGCGGGTGAAGCGCATGAAGACCAGGTCCAGCACAGCCGCGGCGAGCGAGGCCTGCAGCAGGACGATGTCCTTGAGTCCGTCGAGGGCGAGCTTGAGCTGAAAGAGCACCAGGTCCCGCACCAGCACTCCCCGCGACATCGTCTTACCGTGCATACCCTCGCCCCGTCGGCTCGTCGTGAGTGGATCCGCACCGGCCCCCCGGCCGCGACGTGCTCCACCCTACGGGCGCCGCGCAGGAGAAGTTTCAGAGCGCCGGAACCGGCTACCGGGCGATTCCCGCAGAGAGCAGGATCCCCGTGGAGGGGCTGAAGGCGGTGTACCCCCGCACCAGCTCCACCCGCACCCAGCGCCGCCCCCCGGCGCGCACCCCCACCCGCACCTCCCCCAGATCCTCGTTCCCCCGGATGGTGCGGTCCTTGAGACCGTCCATGTGCCCTACCACCGTGACCACTGGGACCAGGCTCCCCCGGGCGTACTCCGCCCGCAGGGAGTAGCTCCACACGTCCGACTGCTCGAACCCCGGGTCGCGGGTTCCGTTGATGCTCACCCCCGACTCGGCCATGACCGCCAGGGGCCCGCGCCGTATCCGGCCGCCCAGGAGCGCAAAGAAGTCGGTCTGGTCGCGGTCCAGCCCCACCTTGTTGTCGGTGGTGGGGAGCCGCGTCCCGAAGCGGAGCACCCCCAGAAGGGGGGCGCCCTCCCGCGTCAGGCGGACCACGGTGCCGATCCGGAAGTCCCCGGAGTCGTGCCGCCGCCCGTCGGGGTCCGGGCGCGCCTCCCCGTGCGGGGGCGCGAAGGTGCTCCGCTCGCGGAAGAAGCGCTGCACCGTCCCTCCCGCCTCCACCGTCACCCGTCCCGTCCGCCACGCCAGCTCGAAGTTCCCCGCCTCCAGCAGGCGTCCCTCCGTCCCGGCCAGCGAGGCGCGCTGGTCCTCGAACACCCCGCCCCCGAACCCGGCAACCCAGCTCCGCCCCGGCTCCCACGCCCGCCACTCCGTAGGGTCCAGGGGGCGGAGCTGCGCCGGCGCGCCGGTCGCCGCGAGGAGGGGGAGGGTCGCCGCCAGGGCGGTGAGGGAACGCCGGAAAGGACAGGAAGACATCGTCGCGAAGGCTCGGCTCGGTTCTCGAGGGAGGGCTCGACTCAGGGCTGGAGCCCGGCGCGCAGCGCCTGCTTGAGCAGTATCACCTGCCCCGCGTGGTAGGCGTTGTGCTGCGCCACCCCGTGCAGCATGGCCGCGTAGGGGAGCCCGGTGCCCAGCGGCGGGTCGTGCCCCTCCACGCCCCCCACCGGTTCCTCCAGGCGCCCGGGCGGGAAGTCCCGGAGCACGGCGGCCAGGGCGGCGTGCGCTGCCTCGACGGCACCGCGGGCGCGCTCCCACCCCACCTCGTCCTCCGGGCCCGCCGGCCAGTCGCCGCGGGCAGGGAGGGCGGGAGCGCCCCCGGCCAGCCTGTGCGCCACCTCCTCCATCCATCCGGCGGCGTGCAGCGCGATCTCCCCGATGCTGTGGACGCCGGGGAGCGGGCGCGCGGCGGCTTCGGCCGCGCTCGCGTCTGCCAGCGCCTCCCCCAGGGCGGGGCCGTGCCACGCCCCGCCGTGTACCGAGCGGCGGATCTCGTCCAGGAGCGCGTCGATGGGGTCCATGGGCTATCCCGGGAGCGTGAGCACGAACGTCGACCCCTCCCCCACCACGCTCGTGGCCCGGAGGTCGCCTCCCATTGCCCGGGCCAGGTCGCGGCTGATCGCCAGCCCCAGCCCCACCCCCTCCTGCTGGGCGGTGAGGCTGCGGTCCAGTTGCACGAAGGGCTCGAAGACCCGTTCCAGCCTCTCGGCCGGAATGCCGTGCCCGGTGTCCCGCACCCGGATCGAGACGGTCCCGTCCGCCACCTCACACTCCACCGTGATCCGGCCGCCCACGGGGGTGAACTTGATGGCGTTGGAGAGCAGGTTGAGGAGGATCTGCTGCAGCCGCTCCGGGTCGGCCCGGACGCCCACGGCCCCGCTCCACCCCCTGAACTCGTACCGGAGCTGCTTGCTGTGTAGCTGGGGCGTGATCAGCGGCTCGAGGTTCTGCTGTACCTGCGACAGGGGAACGTCCTGGATGTCGAACTCCACGTGTCCGGCCTCGATCTTCGCGAAGTTCAGGACGTCGTTGATCAGGGCGAGGAGGTGATGCTGACTCCGCTGGATACGCCTCAGGTCCTCGAGCTGCGCTTCCGTCACGGGGCCATGCACCCCCATCTCGATGAGCTGCGCGTATCCGGCGATGGCGTTGAGCGGGGTGCGCAGCTCGTGGCTCATCATCGCCAGGAAGTCGGTCTTCACCCGGTTGGCGCGCTCCGCCTCCTGCCGCGCCCGCTGCTCGGCCTCGAAGAGCTTGGCGCGCTCCAGCGCCTGGGCACACTGCTGGGCGATCACCAGAGCGAAGGCCCGGTCCTCTTCGCTGAACGCCCGTGGCGCGTCGAAGCCGAGGCCGAGCGCGCCGAGCGTGCGGTTCTCCACGATCAGCGGCTCGACCAGGTGCGCGTGTCTGCCCACCTGCTCCGGGATGGACGCTACCTCCGGGTAGAGCTCGATCCAGTCGGCGAGTGATTCCAGAAAGATGGGCTCCCCCCTCCGGATCGCGTCGGTCAGCGGCACCGATGCGGAGAGCGGGAAGGACCTCCAGGCGGCCAGGAGGTCAGCCCGGACTCCGCGCGCCTGGATCACCTCCAGCTCCGCGCCATCCGGGGAGACGCTGAGGATGACCCCGCTCGACGCCCCCAGGGCATCGACGGCATGGGCCAGGACCGCCTCGGCCACGTTGGCCGGCGTCGCAGCCCCGGAGAGGGCCACGGCCAGCTCCTTGAGCACCACGGTCCGGGCGTGCGCCCGCTCACGGAGCTCCGCCAGCCGCACGCTCGCCGTCACGTCCCGGGTGAAGCACCGCGTATGCCGGAACTCTCCCTGCTCCCGGAGCACGCTCGAGTCGATCAGCACGTGCTTGATCGACCCGTCCTTGCATCTCAGCCGGGCCGGATAGTCGTGCAGGACCTCACCCGCGGTCAGCCGTCTCAGGATGTCCTCGATCACGGGGGCGTCCACGTGGAACTCCGCGATGGGGTGCCCCACGTACTCGTCCCGCGCGTAGCCCAGGAGCTCCAGCTCCGCCCGGTTCGCCCGGAGGATCACCCCGTCGGGGCCTACCCAGTGCAGGGCGACGGCGGCGTTATCGAAGAAGTCGCTGAGCTCCTTCTCGCTGCTTCGCAGCGCGGATTCGACCGCCTTCCGCTCCGTGATGTCCTGGAAGCAGTTGACCGCTCCCACCAGCTCCCCCAGCTCATTCCGGAGGGGCGCGATGTTCACCAGCACCGTGACCCGCGACCCGTCCGGCCGCTCGATCTCCACCTCCTGGTCCCGAACCGGAACCCCGGTGCGCAGGACCTCCGCCATGGGGGTGTCCGCGTGGGGCAACGGAGTCCCGTTCATATGGTACAGGCGGTACGCGCCGCAGAACCTCTGGTCGGTATCTCCGCAGCACGGCGCATGCCCCCAGAGCTCGGCCGCCCGCCGGTTGTAGCGCTTGATCACGCCGGACGCATCGCACACGTAGACCGCTGCCGGGAGGAGGTCCAGCAGGTCACCGGCCCTGATCGAATCGTCCATCACGACGGTAGACATCTTCCAACCTCACGACGGAATGTGGACAGGTCCACCACGAAGGGGCCGACGGGGCTCACGGGACGGACATGGCGGCGCACCACCGTCTCGTGCATTTCAATACCGGTGCACACCATACCCTTGTCAACTCCTCCTCAGCGCCCGGCGGCCCGGCCGCGGAGCGTCGGGAGCACCTCCGCGGCGCGGGTGAGGGTGGCGTCGGGGTAGCCCAGGGCGCGCTTCAGCGCCACGTCCCGCTGGAAGGGGTTCCGCTCCGCCTGCAGCGAGCGGACCCGCCGCGCCCCCAGCTCCCGCACGTAATACACGGCCAGCGAGGGGATGGGGTAGTCGCTCCCGTACAGGGTGCGCTCTGTGAACTCCGGGTCGCGGGCCAGGCGGGGGAGGTGGGCGAAGCGGCTGGGGTTGGAGATCCCGGAGTTGTCCACCCAGAGGTGGGGGAACTCCCGTAGCATCTCGCGGAGGAGAGGGAGCTGGTCCGGGTCGCGGGAGAGGTGCACCGGGACCCCGTTGTGGGCGCAGATCACCGGGACCCCCTCCTCCAGGGGGAGGCGGAGGCAGCGCAGGTCCCTGCACTCCGGCGCCACCTCGGCGAAGGTGCGCTCGCTCCCCCCGGAGTGGGAGAGGAGAGGGAGGCGGGCCTCGGCCATGCGCCGGTAGAAGGGGCGGAGGCGGGGGTCCGCGGGGTCGATCCCCATGGCGGACGGGAGCCACTTGATCAGCACCGCCCCCCCTTCGATGCACTCCTCCAGTCGCTCCAGAGCGTCGCGGCGGTAGGGGTTCACCGCCGGGCCGGGGAGGAGCTCGGGGTGGCGGCGGCACACCTCCAGCACCCACGACGGGGGGACCACCATCTGCGACCGCTCCCGGTCCAGCTCCCCGCGGGCGTCGTACACCCCGTCGAACCCCAGCACCACGGCCCCGTCCAGCTCGCTCGCCCGCACCCGCTCCGCGATCCACGCCGCCCACTCCTGGTCCACCGACTCGCGCATCTGCGCCTCGGTGATCCGGTACAGGCGGCGGAGGAGGCGGAAGACCAGGCGGCCGCTGAAGCGGGGGGAGAGCCAGCACCCCGACCCCCCTGCCCCCACCCCGGCGAGGTGGACGTGGACGTCGATCCGCGGCGGCGTCACGCGAGAGTCCGGGTGCGGCGCCCGGCGAGCCAGGCGGCGATGTGCTGCGTGGCGGCGGGGGAGGACACCGTGGAGGCGTGGGTGGCGCCCGGAATCCGCGCCAGCTCCGCCTCCGGGAGGAGGCGAAGCAGTTCCTCGCCGTGCGCCACGGTCGCGATCCGGTCGCGATCCCCGTATACCAGGAGGACCGGGACACGCACACGCGGCGCCGCGCGCGGGAGGTCCAGCTCCCGCAGGAGCGCGTCGAAGACCCGCACGTAGTCGAAGTTCCCGGTGCGCGCCTCCCCCCGGAAGGGGTAGGCGGCGCGCTTCACCGGCCCGAAGGCCGGGACCAAACCCCACACCCCGTACAGCTCGTACTGGCGGAGCGTCCCCGGGCGGAGGAAGCCGCGCAGCTCCTCCCACGCCGTCCGGGCGGTGATCCGCACCCCGAGCGGTGTGGCCACCACCGCGGCCGCCTCCGCGTCCACCTCCCCCCGAGCGAGCGCGTCCAGCACCAGGGCGCCCCCCAGCGAGTGCCCCGCCAGGTACAGCGGGAGCCCCGGCCGCCCCCGCGCCGCCTCCCGCACCGCCGCCGCTACCGCGCTCCGGATCGTCTCCGGGGCGAAGCGGGTGGTGCTCTCCCACCCGTTGCCGTCCAGGTCCGAGGCGAACACCTCCATCCCCCGTGCCAGCAGCGCACGGTACAGCGCCACCAGCGGGAAGAGGGCGTCGTCGCACGCCCCGTGCGCCACCACCACCCGCGCGCGCGGCGCGCCGGCCGGGAGGAAGCGGAACCCCGCCGCCTCCCCTCCCGCCTCGGGGCGGGGGTAGCGCACCCGCTCCCAGCGGATCCCCTGGCGGCGGAGCCAGCGCTCCACCGCGCGGTGGTGCGCCGGGGCCCTCATCCCCCCGTCGGCGGGGCCGCGGCGGCCCGGGCCTGCTCGGAATCCCCCTCCATCCACCCCCCACCGCCCCCGGGCGGGGGCGAGGCGACGGCCTGCGCCGCCTCCGGCTCACTTCCGCTCTCCACCGGGGTCCGGAGCCCCAGCTTGCGCAGCACGTTGTCCGGGCGGACCTCGCCGGTGATCAGCCGCGCGCCGCGCTGCCAGGTCAGGTACGACCAGGCCCACTCCAGGAACACCGCTACCCGGTTGCGGAAGCCGATCAGGAAGAGGATATGGACGAAGAGCCAGGCCAGCCAGGCGACGAACCCCGAGAGCTTCGTCCGCCCGATCTGCGCGATGGCCTTGGCCCGGCCGATGGTGGCCATGCTCCCCTTGTCCCGGTAGCGGAACCGCTCCCGGCGCTCCCCGTACAGGTCGTGGAGGAGGTTGCGCGCCGCCGCCCGGCCGCCCTGCATCGCCACCTGCGCTACCCCCGGGAGCGGCTTCCCGGTCTGGTAGGGGAAGGAGGCCAGGTCCCCGATGACGAACACCTCCGGGTGGCCGGGAACGGAGAGGTCGGGGTTCACCTCCACCCGCCCCATCCGGTCCGTCGGCGCCCCGAGCTGCCGGCCCAGCGGCGAGGCCGCCACCCCCGCGGCCCACACCACCGGGTAGGCGGGGATCCGCTCCTCCCCTACGTACACCGCGCCCAGCTCGATGCGGGTGACGATGGAGTTCAGGCGCACCTCCACCCCCAGCGCCTCCAGCTGCTCCTGCGCGCTCGCGGAGAGGTCCTCGTCGTACGCGGCCAGCAGGCGCTTCCCGCCCTCCATCAGGAGGATGCGCGCCGCCGTGGGGTCGATGTTCCGGAAGTCGTTCCGCAGCGTGTGGTGGGCCATCTCCGCGAAGGCGCCCGCCATCTCCACCCCGGTGGGCCCGCCGCCGATCACCACGAAGGTCAGCAGCGCGCGCCGCAGCTCGGGATCGGTCGTCTGCTCGGCGTGCTCGAAGGCCAGCAGGAAGCGCCGGCGGATCTCCGTGGCGTCGTCGATCGTCTTCAGCCCCGGCGCGATCCGGGCCCACTCGTCGTGCCCGAAGTACTGGTCCACGGCGCCGGTGGCCAGGATCAGGTAGTCGTAGCCGAGGGTGCGCCCGTCGGCCAGGGTGAGCGCGCGGCGCTCCAGGTCCACCCCGGTCACCTCGGCCAGCAGCACCTGGGTGTTGCGCTGCCGGCGTACGATCTGCCGGATGGGCCGGGCGATGTCGGCCGGGGACAGGGTGGCGGTGGCCACCTGGTAGAGCAGGGGCTGGAAGAGGTGGTAGTTGTGGCGGTCGATGATCGTCACCCGCACCGGGGCGTGCCGGAGTGCGCGGGCCGCGTACAACCCGCCGAATCCCCCTCCGACGATGACCACGTGGGGAGCGTAGGGTTCCTGATAGCTCATCTCCGGCCGTCCACTCCGGCTGGTGTGTGACCCCTGCCCACCCAGGGAAGATACTGGGCGCGGGCGGAGTTGCAAAAACGGAGCCCCCCTCC
>DATAAL010000410.1:0-7052 GCA_036260145.1 Longimicrobiaceae bacterium
AGGCTCGACGGCAGCGCCTTGCTCCCCCTCGTGCGTGCCGGGCTGAAGTTCATCGACGGCGCGCAGATCGAGCGGCAGGACACCCCTGAACGGAAGGAGGCCGCCTGATCATCCCCCATCCACAACTCTTGACAATACCTCTACGCCGCCTTTTTCTTCCCGATCTACAACTTTCGAAAATAGCTCGGCTGCGTACCAGGAGTTCGGCAGCGGTATAGCCACTGTCCACCAGGTGCTCTGCGGGCAGGAGATCACGCGGGGCCAGCGATGCGTGGATCGCCTCCAGCATATGGTCGTCTGGTTTAGTGGTGGGCGTGGTCTCAGCGTTCAGGATCAGGCGCGGCTGGTCGGGAGCGCAGGTCTCCGTCAGGTGGACCTTGTACCCGACCCATGTGGTCTCGCCCTTCGCACTGTAGCGCGCCTCCGGAGAGCACGTCCGCTCCGTCCGCCCGTGCGGCGTAGATCGCCGGGACGCTCTCCGGTTGCCGGAGAACACGATCCGGCTCCGGTACGGCGAGAATCCACGCATGGGAGTCGGTTGCGAGGGGTCCCGGGTCGGATCTCCCTCACCCCCGCCGATTGCGCAGGATCTGCAGGAACGACCGCCCCCGCAGCTCCTCCAGCGCCAGCCCGGTCCTCCCCCGCGCCTCCTCCTCCGTCAGCGCCCCGCAGTTGATCCCCCGCGCGAAGTAGTTCAGCAGCCCCTGCCCGGTGGCCGCGTCGTCGAACACGTCCCCCACCAGCGTGGCCTGCGCCGCCTTCTCCACGAAGTTCCTCAGCCGCCGCCCCGCCGCGTCCACCCCCTCCAGGAAGAAGCCGAACACCGCCGCGTAGCGGGTGACGAGCTGCGCCGGGTGCAGGTCCCACCCCTGGTAGAAGCCGTTCACCAGCGAGTTGCGCACGTCCTCGTAGTGCATCCGCCACGCTCCGTACACGCTCTCCCGGTTCTCCCGCGCCTGCTCCTCGGTGAGCGCCTCCCCCCGGTACACCGGGACCGGCATCACCGTGGTGGAGCCGTCGGAGAGCCACACCCCCGTCCCCGCCAGCGCCACCTGCATCACGTGCCGGGCGAAGTCGCAGGCGGGGTGACGCATCCGCTGGTGCCCCGCGGTGATCCCCACCGCCGCCGTGTAGTCGTAGGTGCCGAAGTGCGCCCCGGTGATCCGCCCCTCCCCCGCGTCCAGGATGCGCGGCAGCAGCGTGTGCCCGTCCGGCGAGAGGATGGCCTGCGGGGCCTCCACCATCACCTCGAAGCGCAGCGTCCCCCGCGCCAGCCCCGTCCGGTCCTCCAGCAGCCGCAGCACGTCCACGAAGAACTCCACCTGCTCCACGCTCACCACCTTGGGGAGGGTGACCACGAAGTTGTCCGGGAGCGCGCCCCCGGTGGCCCCCAGCAGCGCGGTGAGGAAGAGGTCCAGGGTGCGGACGCTGCGTCCCTGCAGCTCCTCGTTGAGCGTCTTGACCCGGATTCCCAGGAAGGGGGGAAGCGTCCCCTCCGCCATCCCCCGCGCCACCTCCCCGGCCACCGAGACCGCGTGCCCGTCCTCCTCCGCGTCCGGGCGGTTCCCGTACCCGTCCTCGAAGTCGATGCGGAAGTCCTCCACCGGCTCCCGCCCCAGCTTCTCCCGCACCCGCGCGTACACCGTGTCCGCCAGCGGGCCCGCGGGGAGCCCCAGCGCCCCGGCCAGCGTGGCCGCGTCGGGGGCGTACTCCTCCAGCGCGCGGAGCGCCACCGCGCCGAGCTTCTGCGTGGAGTCGGCGCGGAAGAGCTGCGCCCCCCCGTACACGGTGTGCACCGGCTGGCGCGCCCCGCTCTCGCCGGGGAAGCGCCGGGTGAAGTCCTGGTTGGCGCGGCGGAGCCGGGAAACCTGCTCCAGGAGGTCGTCGGGGCGCAGGGAAGTCTGCATCGGAATGGGATTCAGCCGTTGTAGATGGTGCCCTTGCGGGCGCGGTACAATTCCAGCACCTCGTTGGCCTCCTCGCGGAGCACCCCGTGCACGATGCGGATCCCCCGGGCCTCCAGGTAGGCGTGCGACTCCGGGAAGACCGGGCCCTCCTCGAAGTTGAGGCGGCGCGCGTCGTCGCGGTGGGCGCCGCACACCACCCGCCGTACCCCGCTCCACAGCGTGGCCCCCAGGCACATGGCGCACGGCTCGCACGAGGTCGCCAGCTCGTGCGCGGGCCTGGCTTCCGAGCGCAGGGTGAAGCTCCCCAGCCGCCGCTGCGCCATCATGAAGGCCACCATCTCCCCGTGCAGCGTGCAGTTGTTGAGGCGCACCACGCTGTTCATCCCCACCGCCACCAGCGCCCCGCTCTCCGATTCGAAGATCGCCGCGCCGAAGGGGCCGCCGGTGCCCCGCAGCACGTTCTCGCGAGAGACGTCGATGGCCAGGCGCATCCGCTCCTCGTCCGAGGCGTAGCGGCGCTCCCAGTCCACCACGGAGTCCACCCAGTCGTGGTAGTCGATGACGATCGGGGGGATGTGCATGGGGGAGGTCGGTGGGGGTGGAATGGGACCGCGGAGCCGGCCATACCATAACCCCCGCCCCTCCCCACGACAAGAATCCGGGGATCGACATAGGCAGCGGGTTACCGGTGTCCCATGCTCGGATGTGATGATCCGCCGCTTCTGGTGGGTGGATGGCCCCCTTCGTACTTGCCACCGCAATGTCGAGCGACAATGTCGGGGCCACAACAAAAGTTTTCTTGTACAAGGCCGGTAAAGCGACCATCTTCAAGGTGGCACTACTTGAACAAATTAAGTGCCGTCCCTCCTCACATGTCACGCTGGAGAGGTTGCCATGAAACCACTCGTGCAGATCCATTTCACCCGGACTGCCACTCTGTTCGGCTTCTTCGCTGCGGGGCTGGCCATCGGGGCTCTGCAGGTGCCGGTCCTTGCATGGGCGCAGAGCGGAACGGGCACCAACCGGGCCGTCGTGGGCTTCATTTCCACGAGAGCAATGGGATCCTCGTGGGTACCCTTGCCGAACAACTGTGTCGACGCGACGATTGAGGTCGCGACCCGGCCGACGAACCAAGGGCCCGAGCCCGGAGTGGTCGTCTTATGTGAGCGACGGTAGAGCACGACGGGTAAGTACCATCGCTGCGACAGCGGACCTGCCTGCTCTCGGGCAGGTCCGCTTCGTTCGAATGCCGGCCGCCCCCGACAAGCGAGCGGTGGGTGCAGCGCCGTCCCGGATTGCGCTCCGGCGAAAACGTCTCCAATCTTCCGGAAGCGTCATCCTCCCCTCCATCTTCCTGGGCTCCGCATGACCCCAGCCGTAGGACACAGCGTCCCCCGCAAGGACGGACTCCCCAAGACCACCGGCGCCGCCCGGTACGTGGACGACCTCCGCTTCCCGGGGATGCTGTACGGGCGGACCATCCGCTCCACCCTCCCCCGGGGGCGGATCCGCTCGGTGCACCTGGACTTCGACCCCGCGGGGTTCACCGTGGTGGACCACCGGGACATCCCGGGGCCGCGCTGCAACTTCGTGGCGCTGATCGAGGACGACCAGCCCTTCCTGGCCTCCGACCGCGTCAACCACCTGGCCGAGCCGATCCTCCTCCTGGCCCACGAGGACCGGGAGCGGCTGATGGAGGCCCGGGTGCACGTGGAGTATGAGCCCGAGGAGCCCGTCCTGGACCCCGAGCGGTCCACGACCGTCTTCAAGGAGATCCGCATCCGCAAGGGCGACGTGGACGCGGCGATGGCTGGGGCGGACCTGGTGCTGGAGGGCACCTACCGCACCGGGCACCAGGAGCACGTCTACATCGAGACCAACGGGGTGATCGCCGTCCCGGAGAACGGGGGGATCACCCTGTACGGCTCCCTGCAGTGCCCGTACTACGTGCACAAGGCGCTCCGGGCCCTCCTCCAGCTCCCCGAGAACCGGGTGCGGGTGGTGCAGACGGAGACCGGGGGCGGGTTCGGGGGGAAGGAGGAGTACCCCAACATCCTGGCCGGGCACGCCGCGCTGCTGGCCCGCAAGTCCGGGCGGCCGGTGAAGATGGTGTACGACCGCACCGAGGACATGCTGGCCACCACCAAGCGGCACCCCTCCGTGATCCGGCACCGCACCGGCGTCACCCGCGACGGGCGCCTGGTGGCCATGGAGATCGACGTGCTGATGGACGGCGGGGCGTACGTCACCCTGAGCCCGGTGGTGCTCTCCCGCGGGTGCATCCATGCCGCCGGTCCCTACCGCTGCGACCACGTGCGCATCGACGGGCGGGCAGTGATGACCCACACCCCGCCCAACGGCGCCTTCCGCGGCTTCGGCGCCCCGCAGACGCAGTTCGCCATGGAGGTGCACATGGACCGCGTGGCCGAGGCGCTGGCCATCGACCCGGTGACGCTGCGCGAGATCAACGCGCTACGCCCCGGGGACACCAGCGCAACCGGGCAGACCATGGGCGCCGACTGCAGCGCGCGGGAGGCGCTGCGCGCCGCGGTGGAGCGCTCCGACTACCGCCGCAAGCGCCTGGAGTACGCGGGGACGAACCGGGGGATCGGGCTCTCCCTCTTCTTCCACGGCTCCGGCTTCACTGGGAGCGGGGAGGTGTACCTGGCCTCCCGGGCCACCCTGGAGGCCACGGAGAGCGGGGTGCGCATCCGGGTGGCCAGCGTGGAGATGGGGCAGGGGACCCGCACCATGCACGCGCAGATCGTGGCCGACGCGCTGGGGATCCCCTACGAGCAGGTGGAGGTGGTGCAGCCCGATACCGCTCAGGTCCCCGACAGCGGCCCCACCGTAGCCTCGCGCACCTGCATGGTGGTGGGGAAGATCCTGCAGCGCTGCGCCGAGGAGATGCGCGAGCGCCTGGGGGACCTCACCCCGGGCGAGTACGTGCGCCAGCACGGCCCACTGGAGATCACCCGGCAGTTCGAGAAGCCGGAGGAGATCTCCTGGGACGACACCGAGTACCGGGGCGACGCCTACGCGGCGTACGGCTGGGGGTGCGACGTGGCGGAGGTGGAGCTGGACCCGGTGACCTACGAGGTCCGCCCGCTGCACCTCACCGTGGTGCACGAGATCGGGAAGGCGATCCACCCCGCCATGGTGCGGGGACAGATCGAGGGGGGGAGCGCGCAGGGGGTGGGGTGGGCGCTCAACGAGCACGTGGTGATGCGGGGCGGGGGGATGGTGAACCCCACGCTCACCGACTACACCATCCCCACCACCCTGGACACCCCGCGCATGGAGGTGGTGGTGCTGGAGAACCCCACAGGGTACGGGCCGTTCGGAGCCAAGGGGGTGGGGGAGATGCCGATCGACGGCCCCGCGCCCGCGGTGGTCAACGCCATCCGGCACCTGGGGCTGGACGTGCGGGAGATCCCCGCCGTCCCGGAGATCCTGATGGAGGCGGCATGCGCTTCACGCTGAACGGCACGGAGACCGAGGTCCGGGCGCACCCCCTGAAGCGCCTGCTGGACGTGCTCCGCGAGGAGTGCGGGCTCACCGGGACCAAGGAGGGGTGCGGGGAGGGGGAGTGCGGCGCCTGCACGGTGCTGGTGGACGGATCCCCGGTGGTCTCGTGCCTGGTCCCCTTCGCCCAGGTGCGCGGCGCTGCGGTCGTCACCATCGAGGGGCTGGGGGGCGACCACCCGCTGCAGCGCGCCTTCGCGCACCACAGCGGGGCGCAGTGCGGGATCTGCACCCCGGGGATGATCCTGGCGGCGGTGGCGCTGGGGCCCAACCCGCCGCTGGAGGAGATCCGCGTGGGCCTGGCCGGGAACCTGTGCCGCTGCACCGGCTACGAGGCCATCTACCGCGCAGTGCGGGACGCATGAGGACCGCCCTCTCCGCCCTGGAGCTGCGGGAGCCGCGCACCCTGGACGAGGCGCTGGGGATGCTCCGGGAGGACGGCCCCCTGGTCCCGATCGCCGGGTGCACGGACGTGTTCGTGGCGCTGCACTTCGGCACGCAGCCCGCCCGGCGCTTCCTGGACCTGTGGGGGCTGGACGAGCTGCGGGGGATCGAGGCGCAGGGCGGGGTGCTGCGCATCGGGGCGCTCGCCACCCACACCGATCTCCTCCGCTCGGAGGCGGTCCGGGAGCGGCTCCCCATGCTGGCGGCCGCGGCGCGGGAGATCGGCGGGGTGCAGATCCAGAACCGCGGCACCCTGGCCGGGAACATCGCCAATGGCTCCCCGGCGGGGGATACCCTCCCGGTGCTCGCCGTGGCGGAGGCCACCGTGGTGCTGCAGAGCGCGGACGGAGAGCGGCGCGTCCCCTTCGGCGAGCTGTACACCGGCTACCGGCAGACGGTGATCCGCCCCGACGAGCTGATCACGGCCGTGGAGATCCCCCCGGTGGAGGGGCGGCAGTGGTTCCGCAAGGTGGGAACCCGCGCCGCACAGGCCATCTCCAAGGTGGTGATCGCCGCGGTGCGGGGGCCCCGCCCCCGCGTCGCCCTGGGGAGCGTGGCGCCCACCGTGGTGCGCCTCCCGGCCACGGAGGCGGTGCTGGCGACGGGGGGGAGCATCGAGGAGGCGCAGGAGGCGCTCGCCACGGAGATCCGCCCGGTGGACGACGTGCGCTCCACCGCGGAGTACCGGCTGCGGGTGGCGGCGAACCTGCTCCGCCAGTGGTGGGAGGAGACGGGGTAGGGTCCCCTATCCCCCTTTCGCCGCAAGCAAGGGGAAGGGGGAGCACGACCACATCCGCCCTCTCCCGGCGCCGCGAGATGACGCAAACGCTGAATGTGCCCGTACGGTCTGCTGGACCTTCGGCGGGCAGGGGTTGACGCTTCATCCGCATCTGGTATCGGGATCGAAAAGCAGTTCCGTCCCGGCTACCTACACGCTCAGTTCATCGCCGCCGCCGGGCAGGCGCCCCCGCAATACGCCCGCACCAGCAGCTCCAGCACCCCCAGGTACTCCTCGTGCGACACCGTCCGCCCCTGCCCGGGCCGGGTCTTGTGCGCCACCACCAGGTCCAGCTTCGGGACCACGGTGATGTGCTGCCCGATGGCCCCCAGCCCGGTGTAGGCCCCCTCGAAAACACCCCGGGCGTGCTCTCCGTCCCACACCCACCAGAGATAGCC
>DATAAL010000411.1:0-4126 GCA_036260145.1 Longimicrobiaceae bacterium
ACCGCAGCCAGGGACGGCCGGTGCGCAGCCACGGCAACTCCTACGCGGAGAGCTGGGCGGACGTGCAGTTCCAGCGCATGCCCAACGTGAACCTCCTCCCCCACCCGGAGCGCGACGTCTCGCTGGACGAGCTGGTCGCCGGTGTGAGAGACGGCATCCTGATCGAAGGACGGGGCTCGTACTCCATCGACCAGCAGCGGTACAACGCGCAGTTCGGGGGGCAGGTGTTCTACGAGATCAGGAACGGCAGGGTGGGTGGGATGCTCAAGGACGTCGCCTACCAGATGCGCACCCCGGAGTTCTGGAACGCGGTGGACCTCATCGGGGGTAAGAGCACGTATTTCATCGGGGGGTCGTTCAACGACGGCAAGGGGCAGCCCTCGCAGTCCAACGCGGTGTCGCACGGGTGCGTCCCCACACGGCACCGCAGGATCAACGTCATCAACACCGGACAGGGTGGATAAGTCGTTCTCCCGCAGCAGCTTGCGTCGCGGGTAGGGGGACCTCTCCGTCGCTCCGGCGCCGGGCCCTGCACGGTTGACAAGGACCCCGCGCAACAAGTAGTTTTGCAGGTTCCCGTTTAAAGCCACGGCCCTCCCCAAGTGCTGCGGTCTTCTTTCCCCGAATCGTTGGAGTCCGCTTTCCTCCAATGCTCCAGAATCTGAAATTCCGACTGCTCCTCACCGTCGCCATCGTCGCCGCGGCGGTCGCGCTCCTCACCACCCGCGGGATCACCCGCGGGCTGGACCTGCAGGGCGGGAGCCACTTCGCCATGGAGATCGACGACTCCAAGATCAGGCTGGCGCCGGACCAGCGGGCAGACGCGATCGACCGGGCCCTGAAGATCGTCCGCACCCGCGTGGACGGGCTGGGCGTCACGGAGCCCGTGATCCAGAAGGCGGGCAACGATCGCATCATCGTGGAGCTGGCCGGGATCGGCAACTCGGGACGGGCGAAGGAGGTGCTCCAGCGCGCGGCCTTCCTCCAGTTCCAGCTCGTGCGTCCGCTCACCGACCTGCAGCCCGTGCTGCCGCAGATCGACCGGGCGGTGGCGGCGGCCTTCCCCAACGCCGGCAGGGCGGCTCCGGCGCAGAGCCCGGTGGGCGGACTGTTCAAGGGCGCCACGGCCGTGGACACGGCGGGTGCTGCCGCGCCGTTCACCAGCAAGGTGGTGCCGGCGGGCGACGGCGTGTTCATGGTGCAGGCCAGCGACGTCCCGGCGGTGGAGCGCTACCTGGCGCTCCCGGCGGTACAGCGGCTCCTTCCGCGCGGGACGGAGCTGCTCTGGGGGATGCCGGAGCCGGGCACGCCCAGGGACGCTCCCCGGACCCTGTACCTCCTCGAGTCTCGCGCCATGATGACCGGTGAGTACCTGGAGGAGGCGCAGGCGCAGACCGACCCCACGACCATGCGGTCGGTAGTGGTCTTCGAGCTCAGCCGCCGCGGCGGCCGCATCTTCGAGCGCGCCACCGGCGCCAACGTCGGCCGCTTCATGGCGATAGTCCTGGACGACCGGGTCTACAGCGCTCCGGTCATCCAGTCGCAGATCGCGAGCCGGGGCCAGATCGACCTGGGCGGCGCGTCGCTGGAGGAGGCCAGCGACCTGGCGCTGGTCCTGCGCGCGGGCGCGCTCCCGGCTCCGCTGCGGATCGTGGAGGAGCGTACCGTCGGGCCCTCGCTGGGAGCCGACTCCATCGAGAAGGGCCGGATCGCCGGGATCATCGGGATCAGCATGGTGGTGCTGATGGTGATCGCCTATTACCACCTGTCGGGGGTCCTAGCGGTGCTCGGGCTGGGGATCTACGTGGTGCTGGTGCTGGGGGCTCTGGCCGGAATCGACGCCGTGCTGACCTTCCCGGGGATCGCCGGGCTGATCCTTTCTGTCGGCATGGCGGTGGACGCCAACGTGCTCATCTTCGAGCGGATCCGCGAAGAGCTGGCGGCGGGGCGGAGGCCGCTCACCGCGGTGAACGAGGGCTTCTCCAACGCCCTTTCCGCGATCGTGGACTCCAACCTCACCACGCTGATCACGGCTGCGATCCTGTACTACGTCGGCACGGGCCCGGTCCAGGGGTTCGCGGTGACGCTGGCGATCGGTATCATCGCTTCCATGTTCACCGCCATCTTCGTCACGCGCACGATCTTCCTGCTCTACCTGGAGCGTCGGAAGCCCGCGCAGGGACTCTCCATCTGACCGGAGTACGAGGGAATCCACCATGAGACTGTTCGAGAACGCGAAGTACCCGTTCATGGAGTGGAGGACCCGGGCCTACCTGGTCACGGCGGTCCTGCTCGCCATCGGCATCGGGGCGATGATCTACAACGTCGCCTCCATCGGCTCCTGGCTGAACTACGGGGTGGACTTCACCGGTGGCACCATCGTGCAGGTGGACTTCCGGCGTCCCACCACCGTGGAGGAGATCCGCGGCACCGCGGCGCGCGCGGGGCACGACGACTGGGAGATCGCCCGCTTCGAGGGGCGGGACGAGTTCATGATCCGTATGCCCACCTTCGGGCAGGAGGCGGGGAGCGACGCGGCGCAGCGGGTGACGCGGGCGCTCTCCACCCGCTACTCGCCGAACGACTTCCGCGTGGTCCGCACCGAGGCGGTGGGGCCGAAGGTGGGCGACGAGCTCCAGTCGCGGGCGCTCCTCGCCATCCTGGTCTCGTTCGCGGCGACGCTGATCTACCTGTGGTACCGCTTCGAGTGGCGCTTCGGGCTGGCGGCCATCATCGCCACGGCGCACGACCTGCTCATCACGCTGGGGTTCCTGGCGGTGATGCGGACGGAGATCTCGCTCTCCACGGTGGCGGCGCTGCTCACCATCGTGGGCTACTCGCTGAACGACACCATCGTGGTGTTCGACCGGATCCGCGAGAACCTGAACAAGCCGCGTCGGGGCGGGGTGACGTACATGCAGCTCCTCGACCGCTCGATCAACGAGACGCTGTCGCGGACGGTGCTCACCGGCGGCTCCACGCTGGCGACCCTCCTCGCGCTGTACTTCTTCGGCGGAGCGGTGATCCAGGACTTCGCGCTGGTGCTGATCCTGGGGATCTTCATCGGGACCTTCTCGTCCATCTTCGTGGCCTCGCCCGCGCTGTACGAGATCGAGAAGCGTTCCCCGAAGTACGACCACAAGGGTGGCTCACCGCGGACGTCCACCTCGACGCCGAGCCACGCAGGCTCCACCGCCTGAGCGCGTTCCCGACGGTATCACGAGCCGCCGCGGGGGTCCCCGAGGCGGCTCGTGTCGTTCCGGGCCCGCCCGCGACCACGACACGTACTCCATGGAACGCCTTTCCGTCATCGATTCCCACGCCCACCTCACCGACGAGCGGCTCCTCCCCGAGGTGGATGCGGTGGTGGAGCGCGCCCGCGAGGTGGGGGTGGAGACCATCGTCACCATCGGCACCTACCCGGACAGCAGCCGCGAGGCCGTGGCGCTCGCGCAGCGCTTCCCGGGGGTGTACGCCACGGTGGGGATCCACCCCCACGCCGCCGAAGGGGCCACGGAGGAGGCGTTCGCCGCGATCCGGAAGCTGGTCCGCGAGCCCGGGGTGGTGGCGCTGGGGGAGACAGGGCTGGATTACTTCTATGACAGCTCCCCGCGCGCGGACCAGCGGCGCTCCTTCCTGTGGCACCTGGAGCTGGCGAGGGAGACCGGTCTCCCGGTGGTGGTGCACGCCCGGAGCGCGGACGACGACGTGCGCGACATCCTGGCGGAGGCGCGTGACGTGACGGGCGTGCTCCACTGCTTCAGCAGCGGGAGGGCGGTGCTGGAACGGGCGCTGGAGGTGGGGTGGTACGCGTCGTTCTCGGGGATGATCACCTTCAAGAAGTACGAGGACGCCGACCTGGTGCGGATGGTCCCCGCCGACCGGATCCTGGTGGAGACCGACGCCCCATACCTGGCTCCCGCCCCCTTCCGCGGCAAGACCAACGAGCCCGCGTTCGTGGTGCACACGGCCCGGAAGGCCGCAGAGATCCGGGGGGAGGACCCGGTGAAGTTCGCGGCTACCACCGTCCGGAACACACGGGCGTTCTACCGGTTGCAGGCTCCCTCTCCCCGCAGGCGGGAGAGCAGCGGTTGACGAAGCCACGCGCGAACGGCTAGCTTCCGCC
>DATAAL010000412.1:0-2412 GCA_036260145.1 Longimicrobiaceae bacterium
CCGGGCGATGTACGCGCTCCTGGCCGGGGAGCCCCTGCGCTCCGCCGTCCCCTGGGACCGGGTGCGCCTGTTCTGGGGAGACGAGCGCTGCGTGCCGCCCGGCCACCCCCGCAGCAACTTCCGCATGGCGCGCGAGGTGCTGCTCGACCGCGTCCCGGTCCCGGAAGGGAACGTGCACCGCATCCGCGGCGAGCTGCCGGCGCCCCGCGCCGCCGCGGAGTACGAGCGGGTGCTGGCCGCGGAGCTGGGGGAGGGGGGGCGCCTGGACCTGGTGCACCTGGGGGTGGGCGACGACGCGCACACCGCCTCCCTCTTCCCCTTCGCTCCGGCGCTGCGGGAGCGGGAGCGCCGCGTGGTCGAGGCGCTCCACCTCCCCGACGGCGAGCCCCGCGTCACCCTCACCGTCCCGGTGCTCTCCGCCGCCCGGACGGTGGAGTTCCTGGTGACGGGGGCAGGGAAGGCCCGGGTGGTGCGGCGCGTGCTGTGCGGCGCGCTCGACCCCTTCCGGCTCCCGGCGCAGCTCGTCCGGCCCGCGGAGGACGAGCCGGCCTGGATCCTGGACCGGGCCGCCGCGGCGGCGCTCGACCTCCCGGCACGCACCTCGCATCTCCCCGGGGAAACGACGAGAACCACGCAGGAACGGACAGGCTGATGCTTTCGGTTACGCTGGAACACGATGTCAACCTCCTCGTCCACGGCGACCACTCCGACCCCTTCCGGGTGCTGGGGATGCACCGCGTCTCCCTGGGAGGGGAGATCCGCCTGGTGGTCCGTGCCTTCCTCCCCGTCGCGAGCCGCGTCTCGGTAGTCAACACCGCCACGGGCGAGGCCATCCCGATGGAGCGGACCCACGGGGCGGGGTTCTTCGAGACGGTGCTCCCGCGGGGCACCGAGTCGTTTCCATATCGCCTCCGGATCGGGCTCCCGGAGGGGGAGGAGCGCGAGGTCGCGGACCCTTACGCCTTCGGCTCCACGGTCGGCGACTTCGACCTGTACCTCCTGGGGCAGGGGACCCACTACCGGCTCTGGGACCTCCTCGGCGCCCACGTATGCGAGATGGACGGGGTGGCGGGGACGCGCTTCGCGGTGTGGGCGCCCAACGCCCGCCGGGTGAGCGTGGTGGGCGATTTCAACGGGTGGGACGGGCGCAGGCACGTGATGCGGGCCCATCCCGGCGTGGGGGTCTGGGAGATCTTCCTCCCGGGACTGGAGCCGGGGACCGTCTACAAGTACGAGATCAGGGGCCCCTCGGGCGAGCTCTTCCTCAAGGCCGACCCCATGGCGTTCGCCGCCGAGCTGCGTCCGGCGACGGGCTCGGTGGTCTTCGACCTGAAGCGCTACCGGTGGGACGACGGGGAGTGGATGCGGGAGCGCGCGGAGCGGAATCCGTGCGGGGGGCCCATGACCATCTACGAGGTGCACCTGGGCTCGTGGCGCCGCAGCCCCGACGAACCCGACCGTCCGCTCGGCTACCGGGAGATCGCGCCCCAGCTCGCCGACTACGTGCTGGAGATGGGGTTCACCCACGTGGAGCTCCTCCCGGTGATGGAGCACCCGTACGACCCCTCCTGGGGGTACCAGGTCACCGGGTACTACGCCCCCACCTCCCGCTACGGGACTCCCGACGACTTCCGGTACTTCGTGGACCACCTCCACCAGCGGGGGATCGGGGTGATCCTCGACTGGGTCCCTGCGCACTTCCCCCGCGACGCCCACGCGCTGCGCCGCTTCGACGGGACCGCGCTCTACGAGCACGCCGACCCCCGGCAGGGGGAGCACCCGGACTGGGGGACCATGGTCTTCAACTTCGGGCGCAACGAGGTGCGGAACTTCCTGGTGGCCAACGCCCTGTACTGGCTGGAGGAGTTCCACGTGGACGGGCTGCGCGTGGACGCGGTGGCCTCCATGCTCTACCTGGACTACTCCCGGAGTCCGGGGGAGTGGGTCCCCAACCGCCACGGAGGCCGGGAGAACCTGGAGGCCATCGACTTCCTCCACCAGCTCAACACCGTGGTGCGGGAGCGCATCCCGGGGGCGCTGATGATCGCCGAGGAATCCACCGCCTGGCCAGCCGTGACGCAGGCGGCGCACCTGGGGGGGCTCGGCTTCCACCTCAAGTGGAACATGGGGTGGATGAACGACTTCCTCCGCTTCATGCACGAGGACCCGATCTACCGCCAGTACCACTTCAGCCTGGTCACCTTCTCGCTGATGTACGCCTTCAGCGAGCGCTTCGTCCTCCCCTTCTCGCACGACGAGGTGGTGCACGGCAAGGGCTCGCTGGCCAACAAGATGCCCGGCGACGCCTGGCAGAAGCTGGCCAACCTGCGCCTGGCGCTGGGCTACATGTGGGCGCACCCGGGGAAGCAGCTCCTCTTCATGGGGAGCGAGTTCGGGGTGTGGCAGGAGTGG
>DATAAL010000413.1:0-3900 GCA_036260145.1 Longimicrobiaceae bacterium
CCAGTCGGGGGCGATCCAGACCGGCTCCAGCTCCTTGAACTGGACGTGCATCACCCCGTTGGGCGTGGAGAAATTCCACTGCTGCCCGGGAGTGCTCAGCCGGAACCCGGTCCCGGTCCCCACCGGCGCCGACCAGAGCACCCGGTCCCCGTCCATGAAGCGGAGCTGGTTCACGTCCAGGTCGATCACCACGTGCTTGCCGTCGTTGCGGATGACGGGCCCCGGATTTACCGGCGCGGGCGGGGGGGCTTCGGGCTGCTTCCCGCTCCCGAAGGTGGCGCATCCGGCCAGGGTGCAGAGCAGCGCGGCCGGGTACAGCGTGCGCAGGACCAGCGACGATGTGATTCGATTCATGGCTCCCACAGATGGTACCGCGTTCCGACACCGGCCCCGCCCGTTGCCGCGCGCAGTTTGCAACCCGCGCGCCAGATGGGTTCTTCCACCCGGTGTCACCGAGGATCTCTTCAGCCGTTCATCATCCATTCCGAGGAGCCTATTACCACCTCGGCCGTTGGTTGTTCACTCCCAAAGACAAACGGGGAGCCTGCCCGGCCCCCCGTTCCATCCCCCCCGATTCGCCCTCCCCGCTCAGGCGATGTCGCGATGCGCCGCCGTCGCCACCGGGGCCGGCACCAGTGTGGGCGGACGCGCCGCCAGGCTCACCGGGGACGGGAGAACCGGGAAGGTCTTCAGGAACCAGAGGTACGACAGCAGAAAGAGCCCCATGAAGCCCAGCCCGATCCCGATCTCGGGGAGTCCGAAGGGGAGCTCGTGGTTCCCCTCCGGGTGCAGGGAGGGGTAGATCAGCAGGTAGCGCTCCAGCCAGTTGCCCACCAGGACGATCACTGCGAAGAAACCGACGATCGCCGGGACCCGCTTCGGCGGCCGGGTGAGCAGCCCGAAGAACGGGATCGCGAAGATCAGGAGCGGCACGATTCCCGAGAGCCCCGCGTACGGCTCGTCGAAGCGCTTCACGAACCACTCCTGCTCCCAGGGGAGGAGCCCGTACCAGATCACCACGTACTGGGACCAGTTCAGGTACATCCAGAACACGCCGAAGGCGAAGAGCATCTTCCCCAGGTCGTGGTACTGCTGTCCGGTCACGTACGGCTCCAGCCCCAGCTTCCGGCGGTGGAGGGTCACCATCAGCGCCGTCATCGCGATCCCGGCGTGGAACCCGGCCATGAAGAACGCTACCGGGAACATGGTGCTGAACCAGTGCGGCATCAGGGTCATCGCCAGGTCGATGGCGATGATCCCCCAGAGCACCGCGTACAGCAGCCCCATGATGGGACCCATGAACAGGAGGATCCGCCGCGAGCGCGACGCCTCCTCCGCCGCGCCCCGCCACCCGCCCGTCAGCCGGGCGTACCAGGAGCGCTGCCCCTCCGTACGCCCCGCGCCGTACACGTCCGGGCGCAGCGAGAGGTAGGCGAAGTACAGCGACAGCCCGTACAGCACCAGCACCGCCAGGATGTCACGGATCCGCAGCCCGGCGAGGTTCAGCCACCCCCGCTTGGCCTCGATCACCGGGTCGCCCTGGACGTGCAGCCAGTGCGAGAAGAGCGTCTCGTGCGCCCCGAAGAGGATCACCAGGAGCAGCACGAAGGAGATGGGGAGGAACGCCACCCCGGCCAGCGCGAAGCGGCGGACCGACCACGACCACTCGGCCTCCACCGTCTGCCACGCCACCGCCAGCATGACCATCCCCAGGGCCGTGGCCGACCAGAAGAGCCAGTTGAAGTGCAGCGCCTGCCAGAAGCGGCCCGGATCGTCGCCCGCCGCGAGGAAGGCGGCGACCGCGCCGATGACCACCAGGGCGGCGATTAGCCCCAGGGTCGCGCCGGAGAGCCTCTCCAGCGTCCGGAAGGGGATCGTCTTGGGGATCGGAGATGCGTGTGACATCGGTTGCTCGTCCGGTGCGAATCAGCGCGGCCGCCCGCCGCCGGCGGTGTCGGTCGTGGTCGTCGGGGTACCCGTGGCGGGCGAAGCGTCCGGCTCGATGGTCTGCGGCACCAGCGCCGGCCCGGCTCGCGGCGCCCCAGAGACCGGTGGCGGCGGAGCGGGGTTCTCGAACCGTCCCTGGAGCCGGCGGAGGTACACCACCACCGCCCAGGCGTCCGCCTGCGACAGCCGGTCGCCGTAGGGGGGCATCAGCCCCCGCCCCACCCGGATCACCCCGTAGAGGTATCCGTCCGAGCGGGCCTGTGTGGGAGCAGCGTTGACGGCCGGAGCGAACGGGAACTTGTTCGGCCCCACCACCGGCCCGTTCCCCTGGCCCTGCGCCCCGTGGCAGACGGTGCAGTTCCGCTCGTACTGCAGCTCGCCGCGCTCCACGAAGGCGGGCGTCACCGTGTACGGGTTGGTCAGCGTGGCCGCGGCGGAGTCGAGCTGCGTCTGCGCGAAGGCCGGCGGAACGTCCCCGTTGGGGCTCCGCGCCGGGATGGTCCCCTCCGCCGGGAGGCGCGGGTTCTCCCAGGGGTCGAGGTGCACGCTCTCGCGCATGGTCGACAGCCAGGGAACCTTGCCGTTCAGGACGTCCAGGTCGTACCCCGCCCAGTCGCTGCACCCCGCGAGCCAGAGGGAGCCCAGGGCCAGCGCCCTGGCCAGCCCGCGCCGTGTGATCTGCCTAGTGCTGCTCAACGAGCACCTCCTCCGAGCCGCTTTCCGCCAGGATGGACCGCACGGCCTCGTAGCGCTCCCGCGGCACGTGGGCGAAGACCCCGAAGTGTCCCGCCGAGAACGATGGGTGGTAGAGCGCCTCCGGACGCCCGATCTTTGGGAGGCCGGCGTTGATGAACAGGCCGGCCACCGTGGACAGGGCACCGAGCAGGATCGTCACCTCGAACATGATCACGCTGAAGGCGGGGAGGGAGACGATCTCCCTCCCGCCCACGATCAGCGGCCAGTCGAGGGAGGTCCAGATGGCGAGCGCCGCGCCGGCGGCGGTGCCGGTGAAGGCGCCCACCAGGGTGAAGATGCGGACCGAGCTCTCCGGCCCCTCCAGCGCCTCCTCGATCTCGTGCCGGGGCGTCGGAGAGTACACTGTGAGCTGGTGGTACCCCGCGGCCCGTAGCCGCCGGATCGCATCCGTCGTGGTGTCCAGGTGGGCGAAGACGCCCAGGACACCGGAACGTGGCTTTCTCATCGCCGCTCGTATTCCTTGTATCCGGTGGGCAGATCCTCCACCAGCTTCTCGGCCCTCTCCTCCGCCACGTCGTGGTGGTGCCTGGTCGGCGGCGGGAGCACCTCCTTGATCTCCGCGATGGAGAGACCCGGGAGGAACCGCAGGAACAGGAGGAACCACATGAAGAACCACCCGAAGCTCCCCATCAGGATCGCCGCCTCGGTCCACCCCATGTGGTAGTTGAGGAACCGCCACGGCTCGTAGGAGTGGGCCAGCGAGGGGACGATGATCACGAAGCGCTCGTACCACATCCCGATGTTCACGATGATCGAGATGATGAAGAACGCATTCAGGTTCTTGCGGACCTTGGGGATCCAGAGGAGCTGCGGGACGATGGCGTTGAAGGTGATCATGGACCACCCGGCCCACCAGTACTCGCCCGTGACGCGGTCCAGGAAGACGTCGCGCTCGTAGAGCTCGCCCGAGTACCAGGCCATGAAGTACTCCATCCCGTAGGCGTAGCCCACGATGATGGAGGTGAGCAGCAGCAGCTTGGCCAGCCGGTCGTAGTGGAGCGGGGTGAAGTACGCCCCCAGCCGGAAGATCTTGTGCACCGGCACCATGATGGTGACCACCATGGCCACGCCGGAGAGGATGGCGCCGGCGACAAAGTACGGGGCGAAGATCGTGGTGTGCCACCCCGGGACGATGGAGACCGCGAAGTCCCATGACACCACCGAGTGCACCGAGAGCACCAGCGGGGTGGCGAGCGC
>DATAAL010000414.1:0-1751 GCA_036260145.1 Longimicrobiaceae bacterium
TCCACCGAGCGCTCCATGCAGACGGCCACCCGGGCGCCGGGCCCGGCGCCGAGCGCCTGCAGGCGGCGGGCGAGGCGGCCGGCGCGGCGGTCGAGTTCGGCGTAGGAGAGGGTGCGCTCGCCCTCGACGACGGCGGCGGCCTCGGGGGTGCGGGCGGCCTGCTCCTGGAAGAGGTGGTGCACGCAGGCGTCGCGGGGATACGGGGACGGCGCCGCGCCCCACTCCTCCAGCAGCCGGCGGCGCTCGCCCGGGCTCAGCAGCGGGAGCGCGGAGAGCCGCTGGTCGGGGTCGCGGACGACTCCCTGCAGCAGGACCAGGAAGTGGTCCACCATCCGGGCGATCGTCGCGGCCTCGAACAGGTCCGTGCTGTATTCCACGAAACCCGAGAGCCCTCCCCGCGTGTCGTGCAGATCCACCCGCAGGTCGAACTTGGCGATCCCGGTGCCCACCCAGTTGACCGGGACCACCTGCTCGGGCGACAGCCCCGTCGTACTGGGGGTGGCGAAGAGTTGGAAGATGACCTGGAAGAGGGGGTTCCGCGCCAGATCCCGGGCCGGGTGGAGCGTTTCCACCAGCTTCTCGAACGGGACGTCCTGGTGGGCGAACGCACCGAGGCTCGCGTCCCGCACCCGCCGCACCGCCTCCCGGAAGGAAGGGTTCCCGGAGAGGTCGGTCCGCAGCACCAGCGTGTTCACGAAGAAACCGATCAACCCTTCCAGCTCCTTGCGGGTGCGGCCGGCGACGGGCGCACCCACCACCACGTCCGCTTCGCCCGTGTAGCGACAGAGGAGCGTCTGGAACGCAGCGAGCATCACCATGAAGAGCGTGGCGCCCTCCGTTTCGCCCAGCGCCCTGAGCGCCGCGCGCACGCCGGGGGGGATGAGCACCGCCCGGCGGTCGCCCCGGAAGGTGGGGACGGCGGGGCGGGGGTGGTCGGCGGGGAGCGCGAGCTCGGGAAGGTCGGCGAGCCGGGTGCGCCAGTACCGCAGCGGCTCGCTCAGCGCGCCGTTGCCCAGCCACCGCCGCTGCCACTCGGCGAAGTCCGCGTACTGGACCGGGAGCTCGTGCAGCGGCGAGGGCTTTCCGGCGGCAAAGGCGCGGTAGAGCACGCCCAGTTCCCAGGCCAGCACCCCCATCGACCAGCCGTCGCAGACGATGTGGTGGATGGTGACCAGCAGGCGGTGCTCCGACGGGGACAGGCGCAGGAGGGTGGTGCGGATCAGGGGACCCCGGTGCAGGTCGACGCGGCGCTGCGCCTCCTCGCGCGCCAGGCGGCGCGCCTCGTCCTCGCGGACGTCTTCCGTCATCGCGGCCAGGTCCACCACCGGCAGCGGCAGGATGAGCGCGGGAGCGACCACCTGGAGCGGTTCACCCGCGCCCTCGGTGAAGGTGGTGCGCAACGCCTCGTGCCGGCGCACGATCTCGTTGAGCGCCCGCTCCAGCGCGGCGACGTCCAGCGGGCCGGAGAAGGAGAGGGAGTGGGTCTCATTGTAGAAGGGGCTTTCCGGCGTCAGCTGCTCCAGCACCCACAGGCGCCGCTGGGCGAACGACAGCGGCGCCGGCCCGCGGGTCCCGCGCCGCGGGATGGGCCCCGCCGGCGCTTCGCCGTCCGCCCCGCGCGCGAGCAGGCGCGCGGCGAGCTCGCGCCGCTCCGGTGACATCCGGGCCAGACGCTCCGCCGCCGACTCCGTCCGTTGCGCACCGTTCGCGTCCATCCACCTCTCCCGCCGGAGGTTGCCGTGGCGGCCGGG
>DATAAL010000415.1:0-10264 GCA_036260145.1 Longimicrobiaceae bacterium
TCGTCGGCTCGACGGGTTCGCTACCCCGCTTCTTTCAGCGCTCCCCTCGCGGGAAGGCGCCTTGCGGATCGCTTCGGTCCCTACGACCAAGTTCCGGGAGGACTTTCACCTCCGGATCACTGTTCATGCTGGGCACACACAGAAGAAGGACCCCGCCGGATGATCGGCGGGGTCCTCCCGACCTGGAACAGGTGCTCGGTGCAGCAGATCGGTCCCATGCACGACCTGCTTCGGTGACGGGCTACAGATCGCGGCGGGATCCGAGATGGCTCACGGCAATAGCGAGATATCGAGACGGGAGTACCCCCCGGACTCGCTATCCCCCGGTCCCGGCGGGACCGCTCTGCAACCCGCCGGCGAACGAAGCCGCCTGCTCCCGGCTCCCGCAGATCCGGTGTATGACCGCGCGCAGGTCCTCTTCCAGCTCCGCATCCTTCTTCAGTACCGCCAGCGCCTCCTGGGAGAGGCTCCGGACCTCCCCGTGGGACAGGTCCTTGGCCGTGACGACCACCACCGGGATGTGCCGATACGCCGTGCTGTCGTGCAGGATGCGGATCAGACTCATCCCGTCGAGCTCCGGCATCATCAGGTCCAGCACGATCAGGTCGGGCGTGAAGCTCTCCAGCGCCACCAGCGCCTCCCTGCCGTTCGCGGCGGCGCAGATCTCCACCTCCTCCTCTCGCAGGTAGGCGGTGAGCAGGTCGCGCACGTCCGCCTCGTCGTCCACCACCAGGACGCGCCCCCTGGTCTCCGGCTGGAGGTGCCTCTGGAGCACGGCGAGCAGGTCGGCTCGACCGATCGGCTTCTCCAGCAGGTCCACCGCTCCGAGCACATTCCCCCGGCTCTCCTCCGCGGCCACGCTGACGATGACGACGGGGATATCGCGGAGCCCGGGATCGGCTTTCAGCGTCCGCAGGATCTCCCACCCCGTGGTCTCCGGCAGGATCAGGTCGAGGGTGATCAGGTCCGGGCGGAACTCGCGGGCCATCCGGAGCCCCTGCTCCCCGGTGCTGGCCGCGATGGTCTGGCACCCCAGCTCCTCCAGGTGGTGCGTCAGCAGCATGCGCGCATCGGTCTCGTCGTCGATGACGAGCACCAGCTTGCCCCCGAGGTCCACCTTCTCCTCCACCACGGGGGCCGCTTCGTGCTCCGGAACCGCCACGACGCGCTCCGCAGCCGTGGGGGTGGCAGCGCGCGCCGCAGTCCGCTCAGGACCCAGCACGATGCTGAAGGTCGAGCCCTCGCCCAGCCTGCTCTCCACCTCCAGGCGGTAGCCCATCAGCTCGCTGAGCGAGCTCGAGATCGCCAGTCCCAGCCCGGTGCCACCGTAGCGGCGCGCCGTCCCGCTCTCCGCCTGCTCGAAGGCCCGGAAGATGGTCGAGAGCCGGTCCGGGGCGATCCCGATCCCCTCGTCGCGCACGTCGATCCGCACCGGACGGCGGGTCTCGGGATCCAGCACCACGGACACGGTCACCTTCCCCTTTTCGGTGAACTTGATCGCGTTCCCCACCAGGTTGATGAGCACCTGCTTCAGCTTGGCCGCGTCGGTCTCCAGGGGCGCCACGCCCTCCGGCACGGCGGCCCGGAGCTCCAGCTCCCTGCCCCGCACCGCGCCCCTGAGCTGATCGAGCGTCTCCAGCACCAGGCTGTCCAGCGACACGGGCGCGATCTGCAGCTCCATCTTCCCGGCCTCGATCTTCGACAGGTCCAGGATGTCGTTGATGAGCCCGAGCAGGTGCGTGCCGTTGGAGTGGATGCGCTCCAGGTAGCTCAGCTCCTGCTCACGCAGGTTCCCGCCCCTGTTCTTCCGGAGCACGTTGGAGAAGCCGATCACCGAGTTGAGCGGCGTCCGGAGCTCGTGGCTCATCCGGGCCAGGAACTCGCTCTTCGCCGCGTTGGCGGCCTCCGCGTCCTCCTTCGCCTGGATCAGCTCCTCCTCGGCGCGTTTGCGCTCGGTGACGTCCTGCGCGGTGCCGAAGAGCCGGATGGGGTGGCCGTGGGAGTCGAACTCCGCCTGGATCGAGAAGATCAGCAGCCGCTCGCTCCCGTCCGCCCGGGTGATCCTGAACTCGTCGTGCACCGCCTCGGTGCTCCCCAGGGCAGCCGCGGTCACCCGGTCGATCCGCTCGCGGTCGGCGGGGTGAACGAACGAGATGAACTGCTCGAAGGTGAGCCGGCCCGCGTCGGGGGCCAGTCCGAAGATCCGCAGCACCTCCTCCGACCAGGACGTCAGGTCGGCCCGGATGTCGTAATCCCAGCTCCCCAGGCGGGCGATCTTCTGCGCTTCGGCGAACTGCCTCTGGCGCCTCCACAGCTCCTGCTCCAGCCGCACACGCTCGGTGATGTCGGTGGCGATGCCGAGCACCTGAGCCGGTCCCCCCCCGGGAGGTGTGAAGCGGGTCTTCCGCGTCTGGAGCCAGCGGACCTCCCCGGTCCTCGGGTGGGTGATCGTCTCCTGCGCGACGAACCTGCTCCGGCCCGTGTCGATCACCTCCTGGTTCTCCCGGAGGTAGGATTCCACCCGGCTCTCCTCGATATGGAGATCCGCGTCCGTCTTCCCCAGGAGAGCTTCCGGGGTGGTGTCGTAGGCCTCCGCCATGGCGCGGTTCACCAGGGTGAAGCGTCCGTCCCGGTCCTTTGCGAAGACCAGGCTGGGGGCCGCATCGATCACCGACCGCAGGTACGCCTTCTGGAGCACCTGCTCCTCCTCCGCGCGCTTGCGCTCGGTGATGTCGCGCGCGACCCAGACCACCCGGTTGCCGGACATCGGGGAGACCGCCCCCGAGAACCAGGTCGTGCCCCCGTCGATCGAGAGGCTGTACTCCACGGTCTGCGTCTGCCCGGTCGCCAGTGCACGGCGGACATTCCCCAGGAAGAAGTCCGCTGCCTCGGCCGGGAGGACCTCGTGCATCTTCCGTCCGATCAGCTCCTCCCGGGGGCGGTACAGCGTCGGGGCGGCGGTCTCGGCGATCCTGATGTACCGACCCTCGCAATCGAGGACCAGGATCACGTCGCTCATCGCGCTGATGAGGGCGCGTATCTCCTCCCGGGAGGCGGCGACTTCGGCCTCGGCCTCCTTCTGCGCGGTGATGTCGCGCGCGATGCCCGAGATCGCGACCACGCGGCCATGGACATCCCGGATGGGGGAGAGGCTGAGGGAGACCGGGATCCGGCGGCCGTCCCTGTGGATCCTGACCGTCTCGTAGCTCTGGACACTCTCGCCGCGCCGGACCCGCTCCAGGATCCTTCTCTCCTCCTCCTCGCCGTCCGGCGGCACCAGCAGGAACACGGACTCTCCGATCACCTCCGCCGCCGGATAGCCGTAGATCCGGTCCGCTCCGGGGTTCCAGCTCAGGATGGTGCCGTCCGGGGCCTTGAGGACGATCGCGTCCGGGGATGACTCCACCAGGGAAGCCAGCCGCCGCATCTCCCGGTCGTCGGCGCGCAGCATGCGGCGCCCGAAGATGGAGATCGCGAGCAGGAGACCCACGAACAGGAGGAGGAGGGTGATCACTCCCCCGATCGTCCAGGTGGTATGTTGCCGGCTCTCGGCCAGGAGTCGCTGGTGAGACCGGCCGATCGAGTCGGTGTGTCCCAGGATCTCCCGGAACAGATCGTCGTACCGTTCGTCCGCCTGGCCGACGGCGTCCGCCCTTCCGCGACCGGACCACCGGGCGAAGGTAGCGGTCCGGAGACGATCCAGCCGGCCGCAGAGCGTCGCGACCTCATCCCGGATCCGCGTCTCCCTCTCCGGCGAAACCTCCCCGAAGGTCGTCTCGCCCCCGGCGAGCGTGGCGCGGCACAGCCGGTTCGCCTCCGTCAGGTTCGCGAAGACTTCCCGGTCCACGTCGATGGAGCCGTCACCCCTGAGGGCCTCCTCCAGCCAGAGATGGGAGAGGGTGGTGTGCGTCCGCGCGGCTTCGATCTGGTGGAGCAGCACCTCGTGGCGCTGTACCCGCCGAAGCTGCTGGGCCGCGGTGTAGCCCAGCCCGCCGACCACCAGCAGGGCGACCAGGGAGATCCCCACCTCGGCCAGGTGGAAGGTGCGCAGGAGCTGCTCTCTCCGGTCCACAAGGCGCGCTTCGGCCAGTCTCAGGCGCAGCACCTGGTCGGCGATCTCGGCCAGGAGGGCGAGCGCGAAGCTGACCAGCGTGCCGGCCACGGCCAGCAGGGTGAGCCCGGAGGGGGTGAGGAGGTACTCCCCGGCAGAGTCCACCGCACCCGCCGCGGGGGTGAAGCGGACCGCGGCCATCCCGGCGTAGTGCATACCTGTAATGGCGAGCCCCATCACGACGGCGCTCGCCACCCTCCCCCACTCCCCGCGACGCGAGTGGTCGTGGCGGAAATGGCGCGCCAGCCAGAGCGCGGCAAAGGAGGAGGCCACCGCGACGGCGGCCGACGCCGCCATCCAGGGTCGAAGGTACTCCAGCCGCCCGGGGACCCGCATCGCGGCCAGCCCGATGTAGTGCACCCCCGAAACGGCCGTGGCCATCAGGAACCCCGCCGCGGCCTGGAGCCCGATCCCGACCGTCGGGCGGTCCGCCACGAGCAGGGCCAGGAACGAGGCCCCGATGGCGACCACGATCGAGAGCGCGGTGAGCCCCGGGTCGTACCCGATCGGCACCGGGAGGCGGTAGGCGAGCATGGCGATGAAGTGCATGCCCCAGATCCCGACTCCCAAGGTGATGCTCCCGCCGCCGAGCCAGAACAGGCGCGCCCGGCCCTGGGCCGCCGCGACGTGTCCCGCCAGGCTCAGGGCCATGTACGAGGCGACGGTCGCGACGAGGATCGAGAGGACCACGAGAGCCGGATGGTGCATACCGTGCATGATGAACAGGGTGCGAAAGATGGAAGCCGCGGCTGGATGCGCGTCGCGCTCAGCCGCGGAGATACCGCTCGATGGTTTCGAGCAGGAACTCCTCGTCGAGGATCGGCTTGGTGATGTAGTCGTCGAACCCGGTGGCGAGGAACCGCTCCCGGTCGCCCGCCATGGCGTGCGCCGTCAGCGCGATCACCGGCAGATCGCGCAGCCCCTCGTCGGCGCGGATCTCCCGGAGGACCTCCATCCCGTCCATTCCCGGAAGGGAGATGTCGAGCAGGACCAGGTCGCACCGGTCCTCCCGGAGACCCCGGAGGGCGGCCAGGCCGTCCTCGTACTCGGCGATCCGGTACCGGTCCTCCAGGAGGGCCTGGAGGAGGAGGCGATTGTCCGCATTGTCCTCCACGACGGCGATCGTCTTCATGCCGGTGCCTCCGCTCCCTTCACCACCGTGGGGAGCCACTCCAGGTACCGGGAGAACTCGCCCTCCAGCTCCTCGGCCAGCGCGGGCACCGGGGAGAGGTCGCCACGGGCGGCGAGGCTCTCGATCTCCGCGCAGAGCGCCCGCATCCCGGGCGCTCCGAGCTGGGCGGAGCTCGACTTCAGGGCGTGCGCCGCCCCCTCGACCGCCGCGGGCTCGCTCCTCCGGAGCCCCTGCCGGACGGCCGCCACGCGCTCCGGCACCTGGGCCACGAAGACCCGGACCATCTCCCGCACGAGCCGCTCTCCGCCCCACTTCCGGAGCCGGACGAACGCCTCCGGGTCTCCCACCGACGCATGTTCCGGCGCGGACTCTGCGGTACGGGTATCAGGTGCCAACGTTCACTCCACGAGTCAGAAGAAGATGAGAGTACTGGTCGCCGACGACGATCCGGTCATCACCAACCTGGTCCGCTCGGGTCTGCGCGCGAAGGGCTGGGACGTCGAGGTCGCAGCCGACACGATGCAGGCCCTGATGTTCGCCATGCGCTCCCCGCCCGACGTCCTGGTGCTCGACATCAACATGCCCGGCGGTACGGGGATCACGGCGCTGAACCGGCTCAAGGCGTCGGTGAAGACCCGCTTCATCCCCGTTCTCGTCCTCAGCGGCACCACCGACGCGACCGTGTCGGACACGGTGCGGAACCTCGGAGCGGAGGGGTTCCTTCCCAAACCGGTGGATATCGACGAGCTGGACCGCACTCTGCGACGTATCCTGCGCCTCCCCTCGGGAGGGGAGTAGGTGGAGGACCGGCGACGCGGAAGCCGGGGTGGACTGGCAGGTCCTGTGCCATCCCGGTTTCCGCCTGCGCAGCCGTAGCTTAACCCGTATCCGGACCTGCATTTCACGGCGACTGCAGCACTTTGCGGCCGGTCATGCCGGGTTCCCGGACGGATGCCGGATCGCCGTCGGCGTCCTCCGCGAGCCGCGCCATCCGCACAACACCGCGCATCGCGAATTTCACGAAGAGGCTACGGGCGAAGAGGGCCGCCATATGTTGCAATAAGACGGAACCAGCACGCACTGTTTGCGCATCTTTATCGTTGACACTGGTTCCGGAGCGGATTATATAGCGCAGTGCGCCTCGTCGGCCGAGAAGGACACGCGGAAGTTCTACCCTGGAAAGGAGTGGACGAACCATGGACGAGAACAAAGGATACCGAGCCGATCCCAAGAAGGCGAAGGACGCGGCGCGACTGCTACAGGAGATCCGCACGGGGATCGTGCTCACGGGGCGGGTCGTGAACGGGAAGGTCGAGCTCGACCAGGCCTCGGTCGACGAGGTCTCGCGGAGGTTCCCCGACGCGGAGGTCTCCTTCGTCGCGGTGAACGCACCGTTCGATCCGCAGCCGAGCGCGGTCTGAGGCGTAGAGACCGAAGCGGCTGAACTCCGTTCAGCATCCGGGGGGAGGCTCTTCCATGGACGTCGATGCTCTTCTCAGCACGAAGTTGTCCAGCGGCCGTGTTGCGCTGGCGGCCAGGGTGGCACTTTCCCGGTGCAGCCCCGACGTCGCGTGTCCGATCTACCTTGAGGCGCTGGAAAAGGCACTCGAGGACGAGCCGCCCCCCTTCGACACCTCCGGCTACGCCGACATCTACGACCAGGCGTCCACCAGCCCCCGGTGGATGGCCGTCTCGCTGATCACCAACGCGGAGCGGGAGGGCGACGGGGCCAAGCGGCTGTGGTCGCTCGCCGCGTGCTCCGACAACCCGCACGTGCAGCAGCTCCTCAAGCAGCACGCGGTCGACGAATCCCGCCACGCCCTGTTCTACCTCGCCCTGCTCGACCTGACCTTCCCCGGTATCGCCGAGCCGGCGTTCCGCGAGGAGCTGAACAAGCTCTCGCCCCGCTTCACCCTGAAGCAGGAGCTCGCTCCGGTGCCCGGGTCGCCGTACGCCAAGAAGCCGACCGTCGACGACTTCCTGCAGATGAACATCGCCGAGATCCGGACGACCATCCACCACATCATGCAGCGCCCGGCGATCTCCCGGCACTGCTCGCCCGACCAGCAGAAGCGGGTCACCTCCATCCAGGACTCCCTGCTCGGCGACGAGCTGAAGCACGTGGCGTATACGGCGGTGCTGATCGAGCACATCGCGGGCGGGCTCCCGATGGACCGGGTCTCCGGCCTCTTCCGCCAGCGCTTCCGTGACTTCAACCGGATCACCATGGAAGAGCTGGGCGAAGGGGTCTTCGACTGCTCGGTCGCCTGCTGCGCCAAGCGGGAATGGTGCCGGGCCAAGGCGCCTCCGGAGCGGATCCCCTCCGCGCTCCCCATCCTGCCCAACTGAGACGCACTCCTCGCCGGGCTCCGTCCTGGGACGGGAGCCCGGCGGCGCGGACGGGCCCGCCTCCGCCATACCGTCGTGAGCCATGCAGCGTAGCCGCCGGGACTCGCCGGGCCGAAAGCTCCGGGATCTCCTGCAGCATCCGGAGCCGTGCTTCCTGATCGAGGCGCACAACGCGCTGTCGGCCGTGATCGTGGAGGAGAGCGGCGGCGCCGGCATCTGGGGGAGCTCGCTGACGCTGTCCTGCTCCTGGGGGGTGCGGGACGAGAACGTCCTGTCAATGACCCAGGTGCTGGAGGTCCTCGAATCGATGACCGATCGGGTCGAGATCCCGATCCTCTTCGACGGCGACTCCGGCTACGGGAGCTTCAACCGCTTCCAACGTCTGGTCCAGAGGCTGGGCCGGTGCGGCGTCGCCGGGGTCTGTATCGAGGACAAGCTGTTCCCCAAGCGGAACTCCTTCCTGGACCCGGAGAGCCAGGCGCTGGCGCCGGCGCAGGAGTTCTGCGCCCTGATCCGCGCCGGCAAGAACGCGCAGCGCGACGACGACTTCGTCCTGGTGGCCCGCACCGAGGCGCTGGTCACCGGCCAGGGGCTGGAGGTGGCGCTCGACCGGGCGCACCGCTACGTGGAGGCTGGTGCCGACGCCATCCTGGTGCACTCCAAGAGCACCACCTTCGCCGAGGTCGCGGAGTTCGCGCGGCGCTGGGACGCCCCCGTCCCGCTGGTCTGCATCCCGACGACCTACTTCGGCACCCCCCCCGAGGCCTTCGCGGCCGCGAACATCTCCCTGGTCATCTGGGCGAACCACCTGCTGCGCGCCGGGATCCGGGCGATGCAGCAGGCCACGAGTGAGCTGGTGTCGCGGTCCACCGCGCGGTCGCTGGAGGACCGGCTTGTCCCCCTGCGCGAGGTCTTCCGGCTCCAGAGCTCGCGGGCGCTCCCGGACGCCGAGGCCCAGTATCTGGCCGCGGGGTCGACGGCCGCGGTCATCCTGGCCGCCTCGCGGGGAGCCGAGCTCGGTGACCTCACCGAGGAGCGGCCGAAGTGCATGCTCCCCCTGGGGGGCCGGCCGCTGCTCGACCGGCTGCTGGAGCAGCTCCGGGCGGAGGGCGTGCGGCGGATCTCGGTCGTCCGGGGCTACCGCCCCGATGTGGTGCGGCCGGAAGGCGTCACCCTGTACTGCAACCCGCGCTGGGAGGAGAGCGGGGAGCTGGACTCCCTCGCCTGCGCCACCCCCGCGCTGGAGGGAGCCGTGCTGGTCGCCTACGGCGACGTCCTCTTCAAGCGGTACATCCTGCGCGAGCTGCTCGCGTCGGACGCGCCGCTGACCATCGCAGTGGACGCCTCCTACCGGCAGCGCGGGTCGCGGTCCAGGGCGGACCGGGTGGAGACGTCCGCCCCCCCGTCGCTCCGTTACGACGAGGAGCCGCGCTGGCTGGTGGAGGTGCGGGAGGACCTGGACGACGAGCGCACCCACGGGGAGTGGCTGGGGCTGCTGTTCGCGCGCCCGGAGGGGACCCGGCTGATCCGCCAGGCGCTCCCGGAGGTGCTCGCCGCCGCCGGCCCCGACCGCTCGATGAGCGCGCTGCTCAACCACCTGGTGGACCGGCACGGGGCGCGGATCCGGGTGCTCTTCGTCTGGGGGGACTGGATCGACGTGGACGAGATCGCGGACCTCGCGTCCGCCGTGGAGGTGTGATGGTCGATCCGGGCTCGCTGGTCGGCGCGCTGGCGGAGGCGGGGTGGACGGAGTACTCCGGGGTGCCCTGCTCGATCCTGGAGCCGATCCGCGCCGAGGTCGAGCGTGGCGCCTCGACGCGGTACCTGCCGGCCTCCGTCGAGGGGGAGGCGGTGGCGATCGGCGCCGGTCTCTGGCTCGGCGGCAGAGGGACCGTGGTGTTGATGCAGAACTCCGGGCTGGGGAACGTGGTCAATCCGCTCGCCTCGCTCCTGCTCCCCTACCGCATCCCCGTCCTCCTCGTCGTCTCCTGGAGGGGCCAGCCGGGGGTCGCCGACGCGGTGCACCACGCGCCGATGGGTGCCATCACCCCGGGTCTCCTCGATCTCCTCTCGGTCCCGTACTGGATCCTCGACGGCTCGCTCCCCGCCGGGGAGATCGTCGCCGCCGCCCTCCGCGAGATGGAGGCGCGCCGCACCCCCGCGGCACTGGTCGTCCCCCGCGGCGCCGTGGCGGGGCCGTCGCGGGCCGTCGACGGCGCGAGCGACGGCCGGGAGGCGGACCCGGGGGAGGAGGGGTGCCGCAGCTTCGGCTCGGGCGATCCGCCGGACCGGGCCCGGCTCGTGGAGGCCGTGGTGGCGCACTTCCCGGAGGACCCGATCGTCTCCACCACCGGCTACATGTCGCGTGACCTGGCCGCGGTCGGTCCGCGGGACCACCACTTCTACATGCAGGGCTCCATGGGATTCGCGCCCGCGATCGCCCTGGGCGTCTCCAGGGCCTGCCCCGGCCGTCGGGTGGTCGTCCTGGACGGGGACGGCGCGCTGATCATGCGCCTGGGCACCCTCGCGACGGTGGGCTACGCGGCTCCCGCCGGCTTCGTCCACATCGTCGCCGACAACGGCTGCTACGCCTCGACGGGGGGGCAGAGGACCGCCGCCGCGAACACCTCCTTTCCGCGGGTGGCGAGGGCGCCGGTACCCGCACCCCCTCG
>DATAAL010000416.1:0-2928 GCA_036260145.1 Longimicrobiaceae bacterium
CGATCCAGGGTGCGGGTGATCTCGCGGGCGGTCATCCACCCATGTTGCCCCCAACGCACTGGTCCAAGCTGTTCCCGCGCCTGGCGACGCAGCAGCGACAGAGTCTCCCATTCGACCACGGGAACGAACGTGGTCCCCTCCTCGGGATCATCTTCCTCCGGCACCGGCGACATGAGCGTGGGTAGATCCTCCCCCTCTTCCCCGGTGAGTCGGGCGTTCCCAGCGGCTGAGATCCGGTAGAGGTAGACCGGGGCTGACCGGCTCGGATCCTCGACACGCGTGCGATCCACCAGTCCCGCCCGCCAGAGGGCAGGCAGCATCTCGGGGATCTTGGTGTCGAGCGCCTCCTCGACCTCCTCGTACAGGCGCCATCCACGCACGCCCCGGCGGCGCCAGCCGTAGCCCCCCTGGGCCTCCGTGCGGAGGTAGTCCAGGATCCAGGTCCACTTGTCCTTGAGCGGGCGCTGCTTGGGCATTGATCTCCGTCCACAGGTCGTCAGTGAACATGGGGAGACGCGTCATCCCTATGGGAAGCGTCCGGCAGGCAACCTATTGACGCGATTTGTCGCAAAAAGCTCTACACGTATTCCGTGCGGGATCGCACCGTATCGTTCTCCCGCCCGAACACCCGCAGGAAGCGGCGGCGACTGCCGCTACTCCGTCCCCTACCCGGTCAGGTGTACCCTCCACCTGGAGCGGTTACGCTCGTCGCCTTTCCATCAGTCCATCGCGCAGGGCGTCAGTGAAGCCATGCCTTGGCGGGTTTGCCTTTCGCCCTTGCCTGCTCGCGCATCTCGAACAACTCCTGCGCGAACGTGGTCGACGCGGTCTGAAACGCCCCCTGCGCGCGCAATGCGCGCGGCGTGGTCTGCATCAGGTTACGCAGGGCCGTCTTGAAGCTCGGGGCCCCCGCATACCCGCAGTTTCTCGCGATCGCCTCCAGAGACCGGGCCGGATCGTCCAGCAACTCGGCCGCGAGGAGAACCCGTAGCCAGGCGAGGAGACGCTGCGGGGGCGGTAGGTCGGCGCGCTCGCACCAGCGCGGCACCGTGCGCCGGTTGACGCCGAGGGCTGCGGCCATGTCAGGCGCCTGCCCACCCGCTGCGACCACATCGGCTGCGACCGCGAGCAGCGCTCTGGCGCGATTGGAGATTCCCCATGGCACTGCACGGTCCAGGAGGCGCTGGACGGGGCGACTCCTCACCAACCGCAGTCGCCGCTCCAGCGCGGCCGGGGTGCACTCACGAGCCAGGTCGATCCATTCCGTGATTCCCCAGTCGAGGAGCTCCTGCAGGGTGTCCGATTCGCTTGCTTCGACCCGTGTCGCAGCAATGATCGTAGAGGTGGGAAACTCCGAGAGCAGGGCATGAAGGTTCGGCGATAGGCACAGCCGTCCGCCTGTCGTCCCGATCGGGTCTACTACCGCAACCGCCGCGAGCGAAGCGCGCTGGAGGGATGCCCTCAACGCGTCCCAACCGGCGACTTCCTGAAGCCGGTAGAGGGGGCCGGGCAGAACGGTGAGCAACTGCCTGAGCACCGGATCGGAGTGGAGCAGCAGGAGTGGCCGCGGAATGGTCTGCATGGCTGTGCCTAAGAGTAGAGTTTTACGCGACACGCCTTGACCAGGTGGGCGAGAGCCGGGCACCTTTCGGAGCCCGATCCGGGCATATCCTCCCTACTTCACGGAGAGACCCCATGCGCGCGCGCACCCTCGCCTGCCTCATCGTCCTGTGCCTGCTCGGAGCAGGATGTTCATCCGAAGCGCCGACCGCACCCCCAGTTCCCCCGACCGGGTCCCCGCTTCACGACGGGATCGGCTGGGTGGGGGGCGGCGGGCGAACCGCGGACTCCACAACCACCTCGTCTGCGGCAGGGATTGGCTGGGTCGGCGGAGGCGGGTGAGCTGCTTAGGCGGATGCCCTTACCACCACCCCAAATCGCTGGCTTCCCAACTCAGGCGAGTGGCGCGGGCGGCGTGAGTGCATGGGCCAGGTCCAGTCCGAGTCGCTCTGCCTCACGCGCGAGGACAGGACCCTCGGTGGCTTCTGAATGATCGCTGGCGGCACGGCCGGCTCGTGCCGCCTGGATCTGGCTCTCCGCGATCATGCGCACCTCTGCCTCGCCAGCGGCGATCGCGATCTCCAGCGCGGCACGCGCCATGGCTTCCGCCCGAGGCCAGTCACCCACGGCCAAATCGGCGTACGCAAGGCTCGCGTACGTCTCCCCCATTCGTGCTCTCCCTTGGGCGCTCGCCACAAGATCCAGAGCGTCACGACGCGCTCGCTCGTAGCGCTCGACGGCCCCCAGGTCCGCTGCCGCGCGCGCGACGTTCGCGGTCACCATCGCACGTACGTTCGTGTCGGCGATCACCACCTGTGCCTGCAGGAAGAGCGGCAGTGCCCGCCCGGGCTCGCCTAGCGTCAACCAGAACCGTCCTACATCCGACGCGAGCCCGGGCAGCGCCGCATGCCCGCCGCGGTAAGCTTCAAGCGCTCGCCGCACGTGGGTGTATGCGTCGCGGATGCGGCCCGTCTCGGTGGCGAGGTGGAACAGGTGGTGGTGGGCGACGCCAGCGAGATGGCGGAGGCGCTTGTGCTCCGCAGTCCGGAGTGCTCGATCCATCATGGCCTGCGCGGCGGGCAGGTTGCCGGACCGGATATAGAGTACCCCCAGCCCCACGTACGCCCAGACGTAGGGCTCCCAGTCACGCCCTCGCGAGATCCGGATCGTATGTCGGAACCACGACTCTGCTCTGGCATGCTGGCCGAGTTCGCGAGCGAGTTGAGCCACCGTCAGAGCGGAGGCCGTGTCACTCGGGTCCGCCAGGGCGCACGCCTGCATGAACGCCAGCCGGGTGGCGGGTGCGCCACGCTCCTCTGCCCACGTGGCGATTCTACGACACGCGCACAGAACACGGGGGAAGTCCGC